>NZ_JBFBGN010000059.1:0-40596 GCF_040684675.1 Streptomyces sp. NPDC089915
AGTCAGTTCATGACGTCGCACCACGAACGGAGTAACGACCAACCGACTTTGCGGACACGGCCTAGGGCCTGTCGTCAGACTCCCGTCGTCGCCCGGAGGGCGGCCCCGCGGCGTCTGGTGCGTGCTCTCGGTGTGCCGGGCGGAAGCCCGCGTACTGGACGTACTTGGCTTTCGTCCGGTGCGGCGAGAGCGCGTGCCGGGCGTCGCGGGGCAGACGGGAGTTTGACGACAGGCCCTAGGCGGGCCGGGGTCAGCCGCCGACCGGAGCCCGCTCGGCGCGCTCCACGTGGGCGGCGATCAGCGAGGCGAACTCCGGCCACAGTGCCCGCGGCAGGTCGTGGCCCATGCCCTCGAAGACGGTCAGCCCGGCGCCCGGGACGGCCGCCGCCGTGGCCCGCCCGCCGCTGACGTCGCAGACCGGGTCGTCCGCGCCGTGGATCACCAGCGTGGGCACCCGTACCGCGCCCAGCAGGGCCGTCCGGTCCCCGGAGGCCACGGAGGCCACGGCCTGGCGGGCGACGCCGAGCGGGTCGTAGTCGCGGTCGAAGGCGCGGGCGGCACGCTCGCGCACGGCGGCCTCGTCGTGGGGGAAGCCCGGCGAGCCCATGACCCGTACCGCCCGGACCGTCCGCTCGACGGCCTCCGCGCGGTTCGCCGGGGGCGGCCCCGCCAGCACCCCCAGGACCGCGGGGTCCGGGCGGCCGACGCCGGGGGCTCCGGTCGTGGACATCAGGGAGGTCAGCGAGCGCACCCGGCCCGGATGCTCGATCGCCATCGTCTGCCCGATGGCCCCGCCCAGCGACAGGCCGACGACGTGCGCGCTCGCCAGCCCCAGCGCGTCCAGCAGGCCCACCGTGTCGGCCGCCATGTCGGACACGTCGTACGAGACCGACGACAGGTCTCCGCGCCGGGCCGCCGCCAGGTCGGGCACCGGCGCGTCGTGGAAGTGCGTGGACAGGCCGCAGTCCCGGTTGTCGAACCGGATCACCTGCATCCCGCGCCCGGTCAGCTCGGCGCAGAACCCGTCGGGCCAGCCGTGCATCTGCAGCGCCAGGCCCATCACCAGCAGGACGGGCGGCGCCTGCGGATCGCCGAGGCGCTCGTAGGCGATCTCGATGCCCGACGGTCCCACGCCCACGGCCCTGTGCTCACTCACCGCTGTCATGGCTCGGTTGTACACGCCCCGGCCGCCGCACGGGCCGCTCCCGCCGCCGCGTGTCCCGGACCCGCCGGAGCCCTCGCCCGCCGCGCGCTCAGCCGGGGCCGGCCTCCCCGGCGCCGCGCGGGCGCAGGCCGTCCAGGGTCAGCGAGAGGAAGCGGCGCCAGTCGCCGCTGCCCGTCCGGATGATCGCGGACAGCCCGCCGACGATCATGTACACGTCCGGGACCCCGAGGTCCTCCCGGAGGGTGCCGGCGGCCCGTCCCTGTGCGATCAGGGCCGCGACGGCCTCCTCCAGGCGCCCCAGCGTCGCTCCGGCGGGGGCGGAGGAGCCGGCGGCGGACAGGGCGGCGGCCGTCAGGCCCGGGCTCCGCGCGAGGGCCCCGCCGACGTGGTGCAGGTACCGCTCCAGCCCCCGGCCGGCCGCCGGTTCGCGCAGGCAGTCCGTCAGCGCCAGCTCCAGGATCCCGGCGAACCGCTGCTCCGCGGCCGCCTCCACGAGGGCCTGCTTGGACGGGAAGTGCCGGTACAGGGTGCCGATGCCGACCCCGGCCGCCCGGGCCACCTCCGGCATCTGCACCTCCTCGCCGCGCTCTTCGAACAGGGCGCGTGCCGCGGCCAGGACGAGGGCCCGGTTGCGCTCCGCGTCGGCGCGCGGACGGCGGCCGCCGCCCGGTGCATGGGGCGTTGACAAGACGACCGCTCCTCCGCGTACATTGAACCGAAAGGGAACCGGAATCGGATTCCGGTTCCTATTCTGCCATGCGAGGGAGGCGCCGCGCCATGACCGAAGAGGACCGCCGAGAGGACCACCGAGAGGACCACCGAGAGGACCGCTTCATCCTGCTGGAGCCCGGCGCCGCCCGGCCCGGCCGCGTCCCGCTGCCGCCCGCCTTCGCCGTCAAGGCCGGGGCGGCCGACACCGGGGGGAGGCTGTCCCTGATGGAGGTGACCCTCGCCAAGGACATCCCCCGGCACACCCACCACCTGGCCGACGAGTGCGTCTACGTGCTGGACGGGGTCCTCGGCATCGAGTTCGACGACCGGACCCACTCCGCCCCGGCCGGAACCTTCGCGCTGCTGCCCCGGGGCGTCCCGCACGCGCTGCGCCGGGCCTCCGACCCGCCCCCGCGCGTCCTGCAGGTCTCCGCCCCCGGAGGCTGGGAGCGCTACGTCGAGGACCTGGTCGAGGCCGGGCCCGCCGTGCTCACCGGCGGGGAGCTGGATCCCGCGAAGATCAACCCCGTCGCCGCCCGCCACCACATCCGGTACGAGGAACGGCCCTGAACCCCGCCCGGCCTCAGGTCCCGTCCGGGTCGCACCCGTACCGCAGGCGCCCCAGTGCCGTCATCGGCCGGTCGTGGGCCGCCACCGGGGCCGGCAGGACCGTGGAGCCGGTCAGGTAGCGGTCCACCGCCGAGGCCGCCGACCGGCCCTCGGCGATGGCCCACACCACCAGCGACTGGCCCCGGCCCGCGTCCCCGGCCACGAACACCCCCGGCGCCCGCCCGCCGGCGGCGGCGAAGTCCGCGTCCCGGGCGAAGTTGCCGCGCCCGTCGTACTCCAGCCCCAGTTGCTCGCGCAGCCCGCCGGACCGTTCGGGCCCGGAGAAGCCCAGCGCCAGCAGGACCAGTCCGGCCTCGATCATCCGTTCGGTACCCGCCAGGGGCCGCCGCTCCCCGGCCTCGACGGCGGTCAGCCGCAGCGCCCGCACCCGGCCGCCGGCGTCCCCGTCGAAGCGCAGGGTGGCACTGGAGAACAGCCTAGGGTCGCGGCCCGCCCGCCCGCGGGCCTCCTCGTGGGCGTGGGAGATCCGGTACACCCTCGGGTGCACCGGCCAGGGCTCGCCGTCGGCCCGGTCCGGCCCCGGCTCGGGGTTGATGTCGAGCTGGACCACCGACAGCGCGCCCTGCCGCAGGGCCGTGCCCAGGCAGTCCGAGCCGGTGTCGCCGCCGCCGACGACCACCACGTGCGTCCCGTCGGCCGTCACCGGGGACGCCGGGAGGTCCCCGGCGCACACCCGGTTGGCGCAGGTCAGGTACTCCATCGCCTGGTGGATGCCGCCCAGGCGGCGCCCCTCGACGGGCAGCTCCCGGGGCTCCCCGGCGCCGACCGCGACGACCAGGGCGTCGTAGCGGCCGCGCAGCGCGTCGGCCGGCTCCGCCCCGCCCACGTCCGAGTCCGTCACGAAGGAGGTGCCCTCGTCCCGCATCTGCTCGATCCGGCGGTCGAGGTGCTCCTTCTCCATCTTGAACTCGGGGATGCCGTAGCGGAGCAGCCCCCCGAGCCGGTCGGCCCGCTCGTGGACCACGACCCGGTGCCCGGCCCGGGTCAGCTGCTGGGCCGCGGCCAGGCCCGCCGGGCCGGAGCCGATCACCCCCACGGACCTCGCGCCCCGGCGCTCCGGAGGGCGCGGGGTCATCCAGCCGCGCCGCCGGCCCTCGTCCGCGATCGTCTGCTCGACGTTCTTGATGGTCACCGGGTCGGCGTTGATCGCGAGGACGCAGGCGTCCTCGCAGGGCGCCGGGCAGAGCCGGCCGGTGAACTCGGGGAAGTTGTTCGTCGCGTGCAGCCGCTCGTAGGCGGCCCGCCAGTCGGAGCGGGCGGCGTAGGCGTTCCACTCGGGTATCAGGTTGCCCAGTGGACAGCCGGTGTGGCAGAAGGGGACGCCGCAGTCCATGCAGCGGTCGGCCTGTTCGCGGACCAGCGGCAGCAGGGCCTGCCCCGCGTACACCTCGTGCCAGTCACCGAGCCGCTCTTCCACGGGCCGCGCCGGAACGGCCCTGCGGGGGATCCTGAGGAAGCCGAACGGATCGGTCACGCGCCGCCTCCCTGGCCCGGGTGCGAGAGGTGAGAGGCGCGGTACGGCGCGCCCGAAGCGCGCCGTACGTCACCTTTCCACCAGATTACGCCGTCCGGGCGAACCGGCACCCGGCCCCGGCCGGCGGACCGCTAGCGGTCCGCCAGCAGGGCGTCCGAGGAGCCGTCGCGCTGGTGCGGGACCGGGGCGATCGCGCGCGGGTCCTCCTCCGGGCGGAACGAGACGGTCCGGGTCGGGGCGGGGATGGAGATGCCCTCCTCCCGGAAGCGCCGGTGCAGCCGCTTGATGAACTCGTGCTTGATCCGGTACTGGTCGCTGAACTCGCCGACGCCCAGGATCACCGTGAAGTTGATCCGGGAGTCCGCGAAGGTGTGGAAGCGGACCTTCGCCTCGTGGTCGGGGACCCCGCCCTCGATGTCGGCCATCACGCCGTCCACCACGTCGAGGGCCACCCGCTCCACGTGCTCCAGGTCGCTCTCGTAGCCGACCCCCGCCTGGACCAGGAGCGACAGCTTCGCCTCGGGCTGGGTGAAGTTGGTCATGTTCGTCCGGGCGAGGCGCCCGTTGGGGATGATGACCAGGTTGTTCGACAGGTTGCGCACGACGCTGTTGCGCCAGTTGATGTCGACCACGTAGCCCTCCTCGCCGCTGCTGAGCCGGATGTAGTCGCCCGGCTGCACCGTCTTCGACGCGAGGATGTGCACCCCGGCGAACAGGTTGGCCAGGGTGTCCTGGAGCGCCAGCGCGACCGCCAGACCGCCGACGCCCAGGGCGGTGACCAGCGGGGCGATGGACACCCCGACGGTCTCCAGGGCGACCAGCACGCCCATCGTGAGGACCACGATCCGGGTGATGTTGACGAAGATGGTGGCGGAGGCGGCGACCCCGGTCCGGGACTGCGCCACCGACTGGACCAGCCCCGCGATCACCCGGGCCGCCGTGAAGGTGGCGAAGAGGATGAGCAGGGCGGTCAGGGACTGGTTGAGGATGTTCCCGACCCGCGTCGTGAGCGGCAGGGCGGTACCCGCCACCGCCGCGCCCGCGATGACGGCGGCCCAGGGGGCCAGGGTCCGCAGGGCGTCGACGATGATGTCGTCGCCGGTCCACTTGGTCCGCTCCGCGTGCTTGGCCAGCCACTTCAGCAGCGCCCGCAGCAGCAGCCCGGCCGCGCCGCCCGAGGCCAGCGCGATCGCGGCCACGACCCAGTCGTGCAGCACGAGGTCCCGGGTCAACGCACGGCCTCCGCTCGCACGAGGGCCGGCCGCCGTATGTGTCGTGTCGTCACCATGTCACCTGTCAGGTTGCGTTGTGCGGGGTCGCGTTCGAGCGGACGTACGCATTCCGAACGGACTGTCATCCTGCCGCATGCCCCGGCGCACCCCGCAGCGGGGCCGCAGTTGCTCCGGCCCGGCGAACTCCTCACCTGCCCGGCCCACAGCCCCGGCCCCGCCGGACCGCCCGCCCGCGCGCGGACCGGTGGGATGTGCAGTCATGAACCTCCACGCGCACAAGGAGACCCGCCGGTCCCGGGCACGCACCCGGGTCCTGCTCGCCTCCCTCGCCGCTGCGGCGGCCCTGACCGGACAGCTGGTCGCGACGGCACCCGCCGCGACCGCCGCCGGCCCCAAGCCCTCGGACCAGAACCCCGCGCCCACGGCCCCGGGCAAGCAGCGGACCCCCGCCAAGCACCGGCCCCCGGCCAGGCAGCAGCCCGCGGCCAAGCAGCAGCCCCCGGCCAAGAGCCAGGTCCGCGACCCCGGCCCGGGCCGGGGCGACGACCGTGAGGACGACCGGGGGAGGGACGAGGACAAGGGCGAGCACCCGCAGAAGCGGAAGCCGGCCCCGGTCGCGCACGGACTGCGGCAGTTCACCTCCGACAACACCTTCACCCCGCCGGCGGGGGTCACCTCAGTCTTCGTCCAGGCCTGGGGCGGTGGCGGCGGCGGTGGCGGCGGGGGCGGCTCCAACAACGAGGGCGGCCCCGGCGGCGCCGGAGGCGGCGGGGGCGCCGGCGGATTCACCTGGTGCGCCCTGAAGGTCGTCCCGCTGACCGACTACGGCGTCGACGTCGGCAGCGCGGGCACAGGAGGCCCCGGCGGCGCGGCGGGCGTCACGGGCGTCACCGGAACCTCGGGTACCGGCGGCTCCGCCAGCACCCTCACGGCCTCCGCGACCAACACCACCCTGCTCACGGCCGGCGGCGGGGGAGGGGGCGGCGGCGGTGGCGGAGCCACCCCCTCCGCACACGGCAGCCCCGGCGGCCCGGGCAGCGGAGGCACCGGCAACTGCTCCACGGGCGGGGTGAACCTGACCGGCGGCAGCGGGGGCCCCGGCGCCACGGGCGCCACCGACGTCCCCGACGGCATCGTCGGCCTCCCCGCGCGGACCGCGACCGGCGGCGAGGGCGGCACGGGAGGCGGCGGGAGCGCCGGCCAGGGCCCCGGCAGCCCGGGCAGCGGCGGCGGCAACGGCTACGTCGTCATCTGGTGGTAGCCGACTGAACCGCCCGCTCCCGGGTCCCACGGGCACCCGGGAGCGGGCGGCGCCCCGCGCCCGCCCCGCGCAGCCGGGTGACGTACGGCCGCGCCCCGCGCGCGGCCCCGGCCGGTGCGGCGGGGGCGCCCGTACAGTCCGCTGGGAACCTCCGCCTCCGGCGCCGGGGGCGCGCACCGGCAAGGGAGACAGCCGTGACCTCGAACGACCAGGACCACTTCCCGGCGGATCCGGCCCGCCCGCACGACGGACACCCCACCGCCCGCGCCTCGATGCACGTGTTCGTGCTCTCCGGGTCCTCCCGCACCGGCTCGGTCAACGCGCGGCTGGCGGCGCTCGTCGCCGGACTGGTCGTGCGCACCGGCGCCACCGCCGAGCCCGCGCTGCTCGGGGACTTCCCGATGCCGCTGTACGACGGGGACGTGGAGGCCGAAGGGGGCGTGCCCGAGGGCGCGCTGGCGCTGCGCGAACGCATCGAGGCGGCGCAGGCCGTGGTCATCGCCTCGCCCGAGTACAACGCCTCCGTCCCCGGGCCGGTGAAGAACGCCGTCGACTGGGTCTCCCGGATCCGGCCGCAGCCCTTCAAGGACAAGCAGGTGCTGCTGGTGTCGGCCTCCCCGTCGATGGTGGGCGGCAACCGGGGCCTGTGGGCGCTGCGCGTCCCGCTGGAACACCTCGGGGCACGGGTCTACCCCGACATGTTCAGCCTCGCGGCGGCCCACCAGGAGTTCACCGACGACGGCGCCCTCGCCGACCGGGACCTCGGCGAGCGCCTGGCGTCGACCGTCGGCTCCTTCCTCGACCTCGCCGAGGCCGACACCCGCTACCTGTGCCTGCAGCGCCGCTGGTACGAGTTCCTCGGCGACCGGACCGACGCGCCGCTCACCGCCCGAGCCCAGGACTGAACGGCCGCCCGCCGCCCGCCCTTTCGTCAACGCGCGCCCCGCCTTCACCCGAAGGTGGGGCGCGCGCTGCTGTGCGGGGGGCGTGCGCAAGGGCGGATGCGACTCTTCCGGAAGATTTCCGAAGACGGCCTGCACGATCAGGCACGTTTTCCGATGGGGTGGGAAGTGGGGAGAGCTTGTCGCTCCACGGCCGCCGGACACGGGGGAGGCGGCCCGCTACTCACAAGCCACTTGGAAGGTTCCAACCCGACGTGAACGCTGCCGACACCGTCACCCTCGTGCTGATAGACGCCACCCCGGTCCGCCACGGCCCAAGAGAGGTCCTTTCGACCGACGTGACCAGGGTGCCCGCGCACCCGAGGCGACCCACCGCCCACCCGGGCGGCGACGAGCAACGGTGGGGGAACGCATGAGCGAGGGCGAGTTCGACCCATCCGGGGACCAGACGGTCTCCAGTGAACTGGCGGGCGTGCTCCCGGTGGACTTCACCGCGTTCCACTCCCAGCAGCACCGCGCGTACCTGCGCTACGCCCACCTCCAGCTGGGCAACGCGAAGGACGCGGAGGAAGTCGTCGACGACGTGTTCACCTTCCTGCTGAAGGTGTGGCGCCAGGCGCTGAAGGAGGCGAGCCTCCACGGCTTCGCGTGGGCGGTCCTGCGCGAACACGTGGAACGGCGGCTCGCGGCCCTCGGCCGCCAGGTCGCCATGGTGGAAACGGCATGGTTCTCGGCACTGCGCCGCTCCTCCAGGGAGCGGCTCGAACTGCTGGAGTCGAAGCTCGGCCTCTACGCGGCGATCGCCGAACTGTCCGAGCGGCAGTACGACGTGGTGCTGCTGGCCTTCCTGCTGGGCAACGACTCCGACACGGTCGCCCGGATGATGGGGATCTCCCCCGCGACCGTCCGGTCGCACGTCCGCGGCGCACGCCGAACCCTGTCCCGCAAGCTCGGGGTGGACTGGATCCCCGGAGAGGAGAAGGACCAGTGAGCGACATGCCCGCTGACCGTGACATGCCGCTGCGCGAACTGGACGCGGCCCTGGAGAACGCGGCGGTGCTCGCCGAGGAGTACGCCGGCTACGACGAAGGGGCCGCCCGGCGCCGGGTGGCCCGCCGCATCGCCGCCGACCGGGCCCGCTCCGCGATCGGCACCGCCGCCGGGACGGACACCGCCCGGACAGCGGCGACGGCCTGGGACGACCTGGTGCTGGACGCCGCCTGCCACGTGCGGGCCGCGCGCTGTCTGGACGACCTGACCTGGTCCCTGGCCGAGAGCCGGGACTTCGCGGAACTCGCCCTGCAGGCCCGGTCCTGGCCCCACGGCGTGGACTCGGCCCTGCTGTTCGGCTGCCTGCTGCACCTCACGGACCGGCTGGAGGCCGCGCAGTTCTGGTTCCAGTACGCCGCCGGCGCGGGCTCCCGCACCGCCGCCCAGTGCCTCTACCTCCACCACCTGGCCCGCGCCGAGGTCCGCACGGCCCGCCACTGGAAGCAGCAGGCCCGCGTGCTGCCCGCCGAGGAACACCTGCCGCCGCTGCCCCAGATCCCCGACAACCTGGAGGACACCCTGGGCGCCTCGGTCATCTGGACCTCCCCGCCGATCAGCACCCAGGACCTCACCGGGCTCACCGGCCCCGGCCGGGCCGTCCGGCCCCCGTACCGGCTGCCGGCGCGGCTGCGCCAGGCCGTCGCCTCCCGCCCCCGCAAGGAGCACCCGGAGCTCGGCGACATCATCACCCCCAGCCCGCCCGTCGCCGTGGCCGTCGCCCGGCACGCCCGCCTCAACCCCGCGCACCTGACGGAGGAGGCGAACGCGTGGGCCCTGGACGCCCTCAAACAGCCACAGCTGACACAGGCGGCCCGCAAGACCCCCGAAGGCCGCACGGCACCCGCCGCGCTGGCCTCCGTCCACCAGGCGCTGCGCGTCCTGGAGGTGGTCAACCGCTACTCGGGCGGCGTCAGCCTCACCCAGATCGCCCGTGAGACCAAGCTGCCGCAGCTGGTCCTGGCCCGGGCCACGGAACAGCTCGTCCGCGCCAACCTCGCCACCCCCTCCGGACCGGACGCCTACGTCGCGGGCCACGCCCTGCTGCTGGCCGACGCGGCCGGGGGCGAGGGCCGGGGACAGCTGCGCGAGACCCTGGCCTGGGTGCGGGACGCCGTCGGAGCGGCCGTGTACGTCGCCCGCTACGCCGACGGCGAGGTGTCCATCACCCAGTACGCCGACGGCCCGGGCACACCCGCCGTCGACGAATGGGTGGACTTCCGCGCGGCCGCCCACGCCTCGGCCGTCGGCAAGGCCCTGCTGACCCAGCTCGACTACGACGACCGCAAGGACCACCTCGCCCGGCACGAGATGTCCCGCTTCACCTCCCACACCGTCACCACCCAGGAGGCCCTCTTCCACCAGCTCGACACCCGCCGGCCCAACGCCCCGCTGCTCGACTTCCAGGAGTACGCGGTCGGCACGGTGTGCGCGGCCGTACCGATCACGGCGGGCCCCAACGCCGAATGCGTGGCCCTGTCCATCCCGGTCCCCGACCCGGCCCGGCTCCGGCAGGCCGCCCGGATCCTGCAGAGCGAGGCCGCCGCGGTCTTACTCGCCCTGATCGTCGCGGGCAGCGCCCGTCCCGCACCGGCCCGTCCCGCGTTCGACCCCCGCGCCGCACGCCGGCCGCGGACCGAACCGGCCGCGCCCTCCGGGCTCGGCGGCACCATCCTCTCCACCACCGTCTGACCCGCACCCCCGTCCCGCCGTCCGCGCCGCCGGACGGCGGGCGGGAAGCCGAGCGGGCCCGGTCCGGACGTCCCGGACCGGGCCCCGCTCGTACGGCTCAGGCCTTGCGGCGCCGGAGGCCCGCCGCCACCAGCAGGGCCGCGCCGACCACCAGCGCCGCGTCCACCGCCAGAACGGTGCGCACCCCGTCGAAGAGCGGGACCCGCGTCGTGGCCAGGACCCCCAGCAGCGGGATCCCGATGGTGAGGCCGACCTGCTGGGTGGTGGTGACCAGACCGGTGGCCAGACCCTGCTCCTCGTCGGGCACCCCGCTCGTCACGGTCAGCCCGTACGAGATGATCGCGCCCAGGTGGCACATGCTGCCCAGCGATACGGCGACCGTCGCGACCAGCGCGCCGGACTCCGGGCCGACCGCCAGCAGCGCCGCCGTGAACAGCCCCTGCCCGGCCAGGGAACCGACCAGGGTGCGGCGGGCGCCGAAGCGGCCGACGAACCGGGGGACCAGCGAGCCGGCGAGGACCGAGGCGATCCCCTGGACCCCGAAGACCAGGCCCGTCAGGAAGGAGGACAGCCCCAGCGTCTCCTGGAGGTACAGGGTCAGCACGAAGATGACCGTCGACATCATCGAGAAGGTCACCAGGCCGCCGAAGTTCCCCCAGGCCACCGTGCGCCGCCGCAGCATCGGCAGGGAGACCAGCGGGGCCGCCGACCTCGACTCCACCACCGCGAACGCGGCCAGCAGCACCAGCCCGGCCACCAGGGCGGCCCGGACGTCCGCCCCGCCGAACCCGCGCTCGGCCGCCGTCGACAGGGAGTAGATCAGCGCCAGCAGACCGGCCGTGACGGTGACGGCGCCCGGCACGTCCAGGCGCGGCCGCTCCGGGGTGCGGGACTCGCCCAGCAGACCGGGCGCCAGGACCAGTACGGCCAGCGCGGCGACCGCGAGCAGGCCCATCGTCGAGCGCCAGCCGAGGGTGTCGGTCATGACCCCGCCGAGCACCATGCCGACCGTGAATCCCAGCGACAGCAGCATCCCGGAGATGCCCAGGGCCCGGTCGCGCAGCGGCCCCTCGGGGAAGGTCGTGGTCAGCAGCGACATCCCGGCCGGGACGATGGCGGCCGCGCCCAGGCCCTGCAGGGCGCGCCCGGTCAGGAAGGCCGCCGGATTCCAGGCGAGGGTGGCGAGCACGGAGGCCGCGCCGAACACCGCGAGACCGGTCAGGAACAGCCGCTTGCGGCCGTACAGGTCGCCGATCCGGGCGAAGAGCAGCAGGAACCCGCCGGACGGCAGGGTGAACGCGGTGACCGCCCACTGGAGGGCGGACGGGCTCAGGTCCAGGTCCCTGCCCAGCACCGGCAGGGCCACGTTCAGGACGGAGAAGTCGAGCGCCACCATGAACTGCGCGGCGCAGAGCACGAAGAGGACCAGCCTGGCCCGGCCGGAGAGCCGGGTGTCCTCGGGGGCCGCCGTGCGCGGCCCGGTGACCGCGGGGATCTCGGTGTCTGTCGTCATGGCCACCACCCTCGCCGCCCGGGAATGATCGTGAAGAGTGGGAACTTATCCTGTTGGCACCACCACCAGGCTGCCCGACAGGGGGAATTCGTGGCCACGCCGATCGACCGCAACCGCCGTACGGAACTGCGGGAGTTCCTCATGACCCGGCGTGCCAGGATCTCCCCGGCCGAGGCCGGGCTCCCGGACGGCGGGGCCCGCCGCCGCACGCCGGGGCTGCGCCGCGAGGAGGTCGCCGTCCTCGCCGGGGTCGGGGTGTCCTGGTACCAGTGGCTGGAACAGGGCCGCGACATCACGGTGTCCGGGCACGTCCTCGACGCGGTGAGCCGGGTGCTCAAACTGACCAGCGCCGAGCGCCGCCACCTGTACGTGCTCGCCGGACTCAACCCTCCGGCCCTCGAAGTGGCGCCCGGCGACCGGGACATGTGCCAGGGCCTGCAGCGGCTGATCGACGCCTGGATGCCCTTCCCCGCGCACATCATGGACGTCTACTGGAACACCGTGATGTACAACGACGCGGCCTCGCTGGTGCTCGGGATGCGCCCGGAGATCGTGCAGAACTGCCTGGTCGCCTTCTTCACCGACCCCGTCTACATGGCCCGTTCCCCGCACTGGGAGGAGATCGCCGTCGACGTCGTCGCCCAGTTCCGGGCGGCCTGCACCGAACACCCCGAGGACGAGGGCTTCCAGGCCGTCGTGGAACAGGCGCGGGAACTCAGCCCCCACTTCACGCGGTTGTGGGAGCGCCAGGACGTCCGCCCCGCCGGCCAGCTCCGCAAGCGGATGGAACACCCCGTCGTCGGCACCCTGCACGTGGAGTCGACCCAGCTGCGCGTCCCCGCGCGCCCCGATCTGGCGATCGTGCTGCACACCCCGCTGCCGGGCACGGAGACGGCGGAGAAGCTGGAGTGGCTGACCTCGCCGGAGGGGCGCCGCGGGCTGATGTACCCCGTCGCGGGTTAGTCCGCAGGGCGGGAGCCGAGTGCGGCGACGGCGCCGACCATGCGGTCCCAGAACGCCTCGCGGTCCAGGGTGACGGCGACGCGGGCGTTGGCGGGCAGGCCCAGGTAGCCGTGCGGGTCCACGACGGTGGCCCCGCGAGTATGGGTGCCGTGCAGCTCCACCGCGACGTGCGCGTCCACGCACTCCACGATCGCCGGATCGATCACCCGGGCCACCGCGACGGGATCGTGCAGCGGAGGGTGCGGCATACCCCACAACCGGTTGTAGGCGGAGGCGAAGTAGGTGAGCAACCCGGCGCAGACGGAGCCGAGTTCCGTACCCAGCGCCTCGAAGCGGGCCACGATCTCCGGTGTGGCCAGGGCCTGGTGGGTGACGTTGAGCCCGCACATGGTCACCGGCACGCCGCTGCGGAAGACGACGTCGGCCGCCTCCGGGTCCGCGTACACGTTGAACTCGGCCGCCGGAGTCCGGTTCCCCCGCTCCGTGGAACCCCCCATCAGCACGATCTCGCGGATCCGGGCGGCGGATTCGGGGTAGCGGGTCAGCAGCAGGGCGATGTTCGTCAGCGGAGCCGTGGGCACCAGCGTGACGGGCTCCGGGTGCTCCGTCAGGATCCGGTGGATCAGCTCCACCGCGTGCTCCGGCACCACACCGACGGTGGGCTCCGGGAACCGCGGTCCGTCCAGACCGGATTCGCCGTGCACGTCGTCGGCGACGGAGAGGGGCTGGAGGAGCGGCCGCGCGCAGCCGGCGGCGATGGGGACGTCCGTGATCCCGGCGACGGTGCACACCCGGCGGGCGTTGAGGGTGGTCTTCTCCACCGTCTGGTTCCCGGCGACCGTGGTGATGGCGAGCAGGTCGACCGCGGGGTCGGCCGCCGCCAGCATGATGGCGAGCGCGTCGTCGTGTCCGGGGTCGCAGTCGATGATGATCGGGACGGGCACGGGGCGGTTCCTCCCGGTGGGGGCGGCTGACCTGCCCAGTCTGCCGCCGAGGGGGTTTGCGGGCCGCCACTTGTGCGCCAAAACGCCGGAACCGGTGGCGCATACACGCGCATCGGGGCGATGTTCGGACGATTCCCCCGGGCGGGTGGCCCCGGCACGGCCCCCGGGGCCGCCGCTGCCGCGCCTGCGCCGCCCGGCCCGGCCGGTGTGGAACGGTTCGAGCCGATCACGCCCAGCAGCGATCGGAAGGACTCCCCATGTTCAGAACGGTGTTCACCGCCGGCGCGGCCGCCGCGCTCGCCGCCGCCGCTCTCACGCCCACCGCGGGGGCCGCCACCGGAGCGGGCCCGTCCTACGCGCCTCCGGAGCAGATCACCATCGACGTGGTCCAGGTCAACGGCTCGGGCTGCCGCCCCGGCAGCGCCGCCGTGGCCGTCGCGCCGGAC
The DNA here is from genome assembly GCF_040684675.1 of Streptomyces sp. NPDC089915. Lineage (NCBI taxonomy): Bacteria > Bacillati > Actinomycetota > Actinomycetes > Kitasatosporales > Streptomycetaceae > Streptomyces > Streptomyces sp. NPDC089915. The sequence goes on from NZ_JBFBGN010000059.1 coordinate 13,981, forward strand.
AACACGGCCTTCACGGTGACCTACAGCGAGTACCTCGCCCAGATCGGCCCCGGCTCCAACCCCACCGACTTCCGCAAGAACTGCCAGCTGGGCCTCAGCCTGAACGTCCCGCAGGGCTACACCTTCGCCATCACCCAGGCCGACTACCGCGGCTTCGCCAGCCTCCAGAACGGCGCCACCGGCACCCAGAAGGCCAGCTACTACTTCCAGGGCATGTCCCAGACCGCCAGCCGCAGCCACACCCTGCGCGGCCCCTTCCAGGACGGCTGGCAGGTATCCGACACGGTGCCCGTCGAGGCCCTCGTCTTCCACCCCTGCGGGGCGAAGCGGAACCTCAACATCAACACCGAACTGCTCACCCAGGCCGGCACGTCGGACCCGTCCACGACCAGCTTCCTCACCATGGACTCGACCGACGGCAGCATCAACACCAAGTACCACTTCTCCTGGAAGACCTGCCCCCAGCGGCGCTGACACCGCCGCACCCCGTGCGGACCGGGGGCGGGCCCCGCGCGGGCCGGGCCGGGGGAGTTGTCAGACCCGCTCCCTAGCATGGCGTCCATGAGCAACTCGCAGAGCAGTCCGGTCTCCCGGGTGGTGCGCGCCGCCCTCGACTCGCCCCGCCCCGGCGCGGAGCCCGCCGTGGCGGGCGCCGCCCTCCGGGCGATCGAGGAGGCCCGCCCCGCGCGTACCGCCGGGGCGGGCGCCCTGGCCGCCGGCGGCGTCGACGCGGACGCCGCGCTGCGGCTGCGCGGATGGGTGGCCGAGCGGATCGGCGACCGCCCCGACCGGTGGCTCGGCGTGCACGACGCGCTCGCCGGCCACCGCGGCACGCTGCCCGCACTGCTCGCCGAGATACCCCCGCCCGCACCGCCGGCCGCCCCCGGCGAGGTCCGCGCGCCCGCGCCCCGCAGCGTCCACACCACCCTGGCCCTGCTGCTGGAGCACGCCCGGCCCGAGTGGGCCGCCGCGGCGCTGGCCGTCCTGCCCGCCCGCACCTGTGACGCCCTGCTCGGGCGCGGCCCGCTCCACGCCCCGGCGCTCGTCACCGCCGTCGTGGACCACGGCGACGCCGCCGCCCGGGCGGCCCTCGCCGGGCACCCCCGGCTCGACGCGCGGATCCTCGCCCGGCTCCTCGCCGTCGGGGACGCCGCGGTCGCCGCCGCCGTCTACCGCAACCCGCGCGCCACCACCTCCCTGCGCCGCGCCGTCGTCGGGCGGCTCGCCCGGGAGCCGATGGACGAGGGCCTGCGCGCCGAACTGACCGACCCCGCCCGCCTCCCCCCGGGCACCTGGCTCACCCCCCTGCTCGCCTCCGGCGACCCCGAGCTCACGCTGCGCGCCCTGCGGACGCAGCAGACCCGGGGCACCGTCCAGCGGTACGCGCTGGTTCGCGTCTGGGAGACCGCCGGACCGGACGCGCTCAAGGCGCTGCTCGACGGCCCGGACGTACTGCCGCACCTGACCGTGCCCGTCTGCTCGGCCGTCCGCAAGGCCCTGGCCGAGGAGGACGGCTCGGGCAACGGGCTGCGCCGCCTGCGCGAAGGGGGCGAACCCTACGAGGACCCCGCCCGGCTGCCCGCCCTGCTGGCCGCCACCCGTGGGACCAGCAGCATCACCGCCCTGCTGTCCGAGCCCTACGCCCACGACATGGACGCCCTCGCCGAGGCGCACGCGAAGTCCCCGTTCATGCCCAAGGCCTGCGAGGAACTCGCCCGGCACGAGGCGGCCGATGACGCCCGGCGCCTGGTGTTCCGGCTCAGCGTCCTCAATGAGCCCTGGCGCACCGGCGGCCGGCGCGCCGGCAACTCGGCGCCGCCCGAGCGGCGGCTGGCCGCGGAGGAGCTCGACGACTCGGCCGCGAAATGGGCGGAGGGCATGGCCGCGGCGGGCCTCCTGGACCCCGTCGAACTGATCCGCACCGCCCGCCCCGCCGTCCACGCGGTCGGCGCCCTGGCCCGGCTCACCGAGCGGAACCTGCTGACCGGCGCCGCCCTGGACGAACTCCGCGCGCTCACCGCCGCTCACCTCGGCGAGCGCCCCGAGGCGTGGGCCGCACTGGACACCGGGCTGCCCGGGCACGGCGGCACCCTGGCCGAACTGATCGCCCGCGCGGGCGAGGCGCTCCCGCCGCGGCCGGACGAGGCCGGGGCGGCGGAGCCCCGGCGGGAGCAGGCCGGGCCGGCCGCCCCCGTACGGCAGCCCCCGGCCGCCCCCGAGAACCACCACCACCGGGCCGCCCTCGCCGCCCTCGACCTGCTGCACTCCCTCGCGCCCGCCGGGACCCCGCTGCCCGCCGACCCCGCCGTCCTCGGCTTCCTGGCGGAGCACCGGCAGGCGGACGCCCCCGGCCTCGCCACCCCCGCATGGCTCGCCCGCGCCTGCGCGGAGGCCGGGGTCGAACCGCCCCGCGGCGGCTGGTACACCGCCCCCACCCCCGAGGAGATCCGCGCGGAGCGCCCCCGGACCTGGGGCAACAGCACCTGGCTCACCGAACACGCCTACGCCGAGGGCCTCCTGCCCGCCGAGGAGCTCGTCCGGCTGCTCCCGGCGCGGGGCATGCTGCTCCTGGCCCACGACTGGCGCCGCCTGGCCTTCGTCCCCGCCTGGCGGGAGGCCGTCGCCGACCTGCTGCGCGGCGAACTGGGGACCGACCCCGACGGCTGGCTCCGGCTGGCGCGCACGGCCGCTCTCGCATCCGGCATCGACCGGCACACGGACGAGGGCGGCCCCACCTGGCCGGAGCTCATCGAGGCCTCCCGCGCCGCCGGCGCCCCGACCGCCGGCCACCTGCCGTCCGGCCGGGCCGCCTGGGGCGCGTCGGAAAGGGCGCCGGCCACACCGGACGAGGCGCTGCGGCTGCTGGAGAAGGGCAACAATCGGTGGGCCTGGCCCGTCGCCACCCTGCTGTGCCTGGCCGACGCCGAAGTCGTCGACGCGGTCCTGCCCCGCCTCGGCCCCGACGGCCCCTGGCTGCTCGCGGCGTACCTGATGCGCCACGACCGCACCCCGCGCGTCCTGCTCGGCCGGCTGCTCGCGGGGCGCGATCCCGAGGCCCTGCGCCTCCTGGCCGCCCAGTCGCGACGGCTCACCGGTGGGGCCGGGGAACTGCTGGCCGACCTCGACGATCCCGAGACCGACCTCACCCTGCTGCGGTCCGGCGCCGGCGCCCACCTGGCCGCCCGTATCGTCGGCCGCCCCCACGACCGCACCGCCGCGCGCGTCCTCGCGTGGCTGGCGGAGGACCCCTCCGCCCGGGTGCCCGGGGGCGCCCGTTGGCTGCACGCGCGCGAACCCGGCCTGATCGAGGCGGTGTTCGCCCGTCACGGAGACGAACTGGGCTTCGCCCAGCAGGCGGTGGGCTGCCTCAACCTGCTCGAACACGGCGGCGCCGCCCGGCTCGCCGCCCTCGTCGGCGAGGGTCGGCTCGGCCAGGCCGCCGCCAAACTCTGCGTCAAGGCGCTGGGTTCGCCGGATCCGGCCGCCGTGCTCCGGGCCCGGGTCGCCCTCGAACTGGCTCAGGCCAAGCTCCTCAAAAGGCTGCGCAAGAGCACCGGGCACTGGCAGACGACGGGCACCCTCATGGCGACCCCGGGAGCCGTCGACTGGGAGGCGCTCGCCGAGGCGCACGAGGAGGACCCGATCCCCAACTGGAAGTTCCTGGTCAACCTCCGCAGCGCCCCGGCCGCGCTGCGCCTCCGCTACGCGGGCCTGCTGCACGAGCCCGGCGCGGAGGGGCTGCCCGACGGCCCCGAGGCCACCCGGGCCCGGGCCCGCCACGGCCTGACCGGCCTCTACCACTGCCCGCCCGTCGTCCAGCTCGACGGACTGCTGGCCTCGGGCCACCTGACCGGGGAGGACCTGCTGCACACCGCAGCCCCGGCCGCGCGGATCCTCGCCTACCTGAGCACGGCCACCCGCCGCCCGGACGCCCCGGCGGGGGCGGCGCAGGCCCTGGCCGGCCTCGGCTCCCTTATCGCGGCCCGGCTGGCCGCCGATCCCGGGGCGTGGCCCCGGGCCGTCGCCCGGCTGACGGGCCGCGACCCGCTCTGGGACCCGGTGTCCCCGGTCTCCGCCCTCCTGGCCTGAGGGCCTATGTGTACGTGATGTGAAGAAATGTCATTGGGGGCGTTCGGGTGGGAGTCGCAGCCACCCGCAACCGAGTGCACAGAGTAATAACTCATCACAGCCAGTAACTACACTCGGGAGGTTCGATGGACACCACACCGACGTACGCACTGTCATCCCGCATGCCCCGCTGGGCGCTCGACCCCTACCGGTTCCCCGGTCTGGAGGGCCTGGACGAGGCCGAGCCCCTCAGGGAGCCCGGCGGCTCGCCCGCCCCGGCGCCCACGGGGAAGCCCCACCGGCCCTCACGCTGACACGGCCGCCGGGGACGGGGCTCCGCCCGTCCCCGGACCCGCCGCATCGCGAATCATCCGCCGCCGCGCACCGCCGGGGATTACGATCTCGATCGGACGGTCCCGTCCCGCGACCGCCGCCCGCCCTGCACCCGTGGAGGTCAACCGTGTTCCGCACGGCCGAAGGACACCGCAGTCAGCGCAACAGCAGCAGCCGCGACCGCCGCGGCCGCTCCGGCCTCCGGGGCGCGGCCTGCGCCGCCGCCGCGGCGGGCATGTTCCTCGCCGCCGGCTGCTCCTCCTCCGGCGAGAGCGGACCCGGCGAGGCGGCCGGCGGGGTGCCCGTCGTCGAGAAGGGCAAGCTCACCACCTGCACCCACCTGCCCTACCCGCCCTTCCAGTTCGAGCAGAACGGCAAGGTCGTCGGCTTCGACGTCGCGCTGATCGACCTCGTCGCCCAGAACCTCAAGGTCGAACAGAAGATCCTCGACACCCCGTTCGAGAACTTTAAGACGGGCGCGTTCCTGAACTCGGGCCAGTGCGACCTCGCCGCCGCGGGCATGACCATCACCGACGAGCGCAAGAAGAACGTCGACTTCTCCGTCCCCTACTTCGACGCCACCCAGGCGCTCCTGGCGACCAAGAAGAGCGGCTTCACCTCCCTCGCCGACGTCAAGGCCAAGGGGGGCAAGCTCGGCGCCCAGGCCGAGACCACCGGCGAGAGCTACGCCAAGAGCCAGGGCTTCAACCCGGTCGCCTTCGAGAGCTCGGACGCGGTCCTCAACGGCCTGCGCACGGGCCAGGTCGACGCGGTCGTCATCGACTACCCGGTCGTCCAGGGCTGGCTGAAGGACAAGGCCAACGCCTCCGCGTTCGTCCTCGGGCAGAACATCGACACCGGAGAGAAGTACGGCTTCTCCGTGAAGAAGGGCAACGCGGCCCTCCTCGCCGCCATCGACAAGGCCATCACCACCGCCAAGGCCGACGGCACCTACAAGAAGATCTACGAGCAGTGGATCGGCCCGCTGCCCCAGGCGTCGTCGTGACCTCTCGGCTGACCCGGCGCCAGCGGCGCCGCGTCTGGCAGGGCGTCCAGTACGCGGTCTTCGTGGCGGCGCTGGTCCTGGTGGGCGTCCTCGCCGACTGGGACAGGCTGGCGAACCAGTTCGCGCAGAAGGACCTGGCCCTGCGGCTCTTCCCGCAGATCATCACCACCGCCCTGCGCAACACGGTGGTGTACACCTTCTCCGGATTCGCCTTCGGCCTGGTGCTCGGGCTGGTCATCGCCATGATGAGACTGTCGTCGGTGGCCCCCTACCGCTGGGTCGCGAGCGTCTACATCGAGCTGTTCCGCGGCCTGCCCGCCCTGCTGATCTTCATCTTCGTCGGGGTCGCCGTGCCCCTGGCGTTCCCCGGGACGGCGATTCCCGGAGGCACGTACGGCAAGGTCGCGCTCGGCCTCGGCCTGGTCGCGGCCGCCTACATGGCGGAAACGATCCGGGCCGGGATCCAGGCCGTGCCCCGGGGGCAGATGGAGGCGGCCCGCTCGCTCGGGTTCTCCCACGCCCGGGCCATGGTGTCCGTGATCATCCCGCAGGCCTTCCGCATCGTCATCCCCCCGCTCACCAACGAGCTCGTCCTGCTGTTCAAGGACTCCTCGCTGGTGCTGTTCCTGGGCGTCACCCTGGAGGAGCGGGAACTGACCAAGTTCGGCCGGGACCTCGCCAGCGAGACCGCCAACTCCACCCCGATCCTGGTCGCGGGCCTGTGCTACCTCCTGGTGACCGTGCCGCTCAGCTTCGTGGTCCGCCGCCTGGAGGCCCGCGCGGACAAGGCCACCTGAGAAGGGGAGACGATGTCACGGACGACGCGAACGGCGGCGGACACCATGGGCGCGGACCGCGCGGAGATCGAGATCCGGGGGCTGCACAAGTCCTTCGGTGACAACCACGTCCTGCGCGGCATCGACCTGGACGTCGCCCGCGGCGAGGTGGTGTGCGTCATCGGGCCCTCGGGTTCCGGCAAGTCCACCCTGCTGCGCTGCGTGAACCTGCTGGAGGAGCCGAGCGGCGGCCGGGTCTTCGTCGGCGGTACCGAGCTCACCGACCCCGACGTGGACATCGACGCCGCGCGCCGCCGCATCGGCATGGTCTTCCAGCAGTTCAACCTCTTCCCGCACGTGAGCGTCACCGCCAACCTCACCCTCCCGCAGCGGCGGGTCCTGGGCCGCGACAAGGCCGAGGCCGCCGCCGTCGCCCGCGAGAACCTGGAGCGGGTGGGCCTTTCGGCGAAGGCGGACGCCTACCCGGCCCAGCTCTCCGGCGGGCAGCAGCAACGCGTGGCGATCGCCCGCGCCCTGTCCATGGGGCCGGAGGTGATGCTCTTCGACGAGCCCACCTCGGCGCTCGACCCCGAACTCGTGGGCGAGGTGCTGTCGGTCATGCGGGTGCTGGCGGCGGAGGGGATGACGATGATGGTCGTCACCCACGAGATGAGCTTCGCCCGCGAGGTCGCCGACCGGGTCGTGTTCATGGACGGCGGCGTCATCGTCGAACAGGGTCCGGCGGAGCAGGTGGTCACGCGGCCGGCCCAGGAGCGGACCCGGGACTTCCTCAACCGCGTCCTGGACCCGGCCGCCGCCCCGGCACCGGGCCCCGAGGCCGGCGGCGGCCAGGGGGAGCGGGACTGACGGCCCCCGGCCCCCGGCCGGTCGGCCGGGCCGGGCCGGGCCGGTCAGCCGTCCGTCGGCACCGGCCGCCGGAGCAGGTAGGCGCCGGCGGCCGACACCAGGACGGCCATGCACGCGATGAACACCAGCCCCGCGCCCTCCAGTCCGACCGGCCCCACCAGCAGCCCGACACCGATCACCGGCACCGAGATGCCGAAGTACGCCACCACGAACAGCGTCGAGATCACCGCGGCGCGCCGGTCCTCCGGGGAGGCCGCGGCCACCGCTGCCAGCGACCCGCGGAACGCCAGCCCCTGACCGCAGCCGCCGGCCAGCGCGCTCAGCACCACCAGCACCAGCAGCTCCCAGCGCAGCGCGCCCGCGAGCAGCGCCAGCCCGACCAGCAGCCCGGCGCAGCCCAGCGGCAGCGAACGCCCCACGCCGAACCGGCCGACGGCCAGCTGTCCGGCGGTGGAGGCGAAGAAGGCGAGGGCGACGATCAGCCCGCTCACCGCGCGGTCGTGCACGTCCAGCGACTCGGAGAGGAACGCGGGGCTGACCGAGGTGAACACCCCGAACAGGGCGAAGCCGGCGAAGGAGGCGATCGCCGCCGGCCCGAACACCCGGCGGACACCGGCGGGCAGGCCCGGCCGGCGCGGCCGTACGGCGCCCAGCGGGCCCCGCTCCCGTACGGTCTCCGGCAGCCTCAGCAGTACGGCGGCCGACCCGGCCACCAGGGCGAGGTGCACGGCGAAGGGCAGGTACAGCGGCCCGGGGGCGTACTGCGCCAGCACCCCGGCGAGCAGCGGACCGCAGCCGAGGCCGCCCATGTTGGCGGCGGTCGCGACGAACGTGGCGCGGGGCCCGCCCCCCTCCGGGGCGAGTTCGAGGACGTAGGCCGTCGCGGCTCCGGTGAACAGCCCGGCGGACAGCCCCGACAGCAGCCGCCCCGCGTACAGCCAGGGCAGTCCCGTGGCCGACAGGAAGCAGACGGCGCTGCCCGCCGCGCAGGCCAGCCCGGCCAGCAGCACCGGACGGCGGCCGACCGTGTCGGAGGCGTTCCCGGCCAGCAGCAGGACCCCGATCACGGCGAAGGCGTACACCGCGTAGACGACGGTCACGGTCAGCTCGGAGAAGGAGAACTTCTCCTGGTACAGGCCGTAGAGCGGGGTGGGCAGCGTAGTGCCGGTCATGCACACGGCGAACACCGCTCCGCTGAGCAAACACTGGCGCCACCCTCGGCGATCACCGTCCATGCCGCGACGGTAACCCCGCCCGCCGCCCCGGGCCGGTCAGGCGCGCGACGCCGGCCGAGCGCAGGCCCGTACGCCCGCCTACTCCACGGGGCAGGGGCGGTACTCGAGGCTGAGCTCCCGGTCGACGGCGTAACCGGTCCGCATCGAGGCCTCCGCGACCTTCTCCGCTACAGGGTGTACTCCAGGACGTAGGAGTGCGTGCCGTCCTCGGACTGGTGTATCGCGAAGGTGCCCGAGAGCCCCTCCAGTGCACCGGAGCCCGTCCCCTCGACCACCCGGATCGCGAGCCGCTCGCCGTGGCTGCCGGGCGCGCTGTGCTGGAGGACGAAGGAGCCGGGGCGCCCGTCCAGTTCCCCCTCGAAGCGCTCGACCGCGACATAGGCGGCGGGAGCGCCCGCCGTGTCGGCCACGGACAGCATGTGCACCGTGCTGGTGCCGCTGAGCCCGCCCCGGAACGCCTTGGTGATCCGCACCCGCCCCAGCCCGGCGCCCGGACCGCCCTTCTCGGCCACCTCGGGCTCGAAGGACGTCAGGTCGAAGGTGCCGCTCGTGCTGCCGCTCATCGCACTGCCCCCGCATTCTCGTCATCGCCTTTCCCGAAAGCCTCGCACGCGGCACTGACAACGCCCCGGCGCCGGCCCGAGCGCACCCGGCCCGGTTCTCAAGCGGTCCTCCGGGGTGGCGCGAGTCGTGGTCGAGCCCGGCTGCGGCCGCCGCTGGCACCGTAACGACGGAGACGCGGGGCGGACGGCGTACGCACTCCATCGCCGCTCCGACCCGGGCGCGGCGGTCCTGCCGGGACCACCCGTCCCGTGCGTGCACGAAGCCTGCCGACCGGGAGGCCGAGAAACAGAGGAGTTCCCCTGGTGAAGATCGTTCTGCTGTCGGGCAGTACCCGACGGGACTCGCTGAACACCACCGTCCTGGAGACGGTGCGCCACATCCTGGCGGGCCTTCCCGGTGCGCACGAGACGGTGGACCTCGCCGTCGCGGAACTGCCGTACTACGAGGCGGGCCTGGAGCTCGCCGACGGCTCGGCGGCGGTGCGCGCCGCCAAGGAGCTGGTCGCCGGAGCCGGCCTGCTGTTCATCAGCACCCCCTCCTACAACGGCCAGATGCCCGGTGCGCTGAAGAACGCCCTCGACTGGCTGTCCCGGGCCGAGGGCGAGACCCCGAGCCCGCTGACCGGCCGGGTGACCGCCGTGGCCAGCGCCTCCCCCGGGGGGCGCGGCGGGGTCGAGGCGCAGGCCGGGCTGGTCGCCGTCCTCGAACGCTGCGGCGCGCGGGTCGTCGAGCACGAGCCCGTCGGCGTCGCCCGTGCCGCCAAGGCATCCGTCGAGGGCGGCCGCTTCACGGACCCGGAGCTCGTGGCCCGGCTGGAGAGCCTGACCCGCGCGGCGCTCGCCGCCGCCGGGGCGCGTGCGGAGGTGCTGGTCTGATGGCGCGTGACAAGGAACCCGGCCTGCTCGCGATCATGAAGGAGGACCTGGACGTCGTCGTCGCCCAGGACCCCTCCATGCGCAACCGCCGCGAGGCCCTGCTGCACGCGGCCCTGCCCGCGCTGTGGGCGCACCGCGTCGCCCACCGCCTGCACCGACGTGGCATGCGCATGACAGCCGGGATCATCGCCTGGCAGGCCCGCCGCAAGACCTCGGTGGAGATCCACCCCGGCGCCGTCCTCGGCCGGCGGGTGTTCATCGACCACGGCGCCGCCGTCGTGATCGGCGAGACCGCGGTGATCGGGGACGACGTGACGATCTACCACCAGGTGACCCTGGGCGCGGTCGGCTGGTGGAGCGACAACAAGCGGCCCGTCGGCGAGCGCCGCCACCCCGTGGTCGGCCACCACGTCGTGCTCGGCACCAACGCGACGGTCCTCGGCCCCGTCACCATCGGCGAGCACGCCGTCATCGGCGCCCAGGCCCTCGTCAACAAGGACGTCCCCCCGGGAGCCCGCGTGCTCGCCGCCACCGCCGTGATCAAGGCCGTGGGCGAGCAGCCGCAGCCCATGGAGGACCTGTACGCGGTGACGGCCTCGGCCGGCTCCTGGTAGGCCGACCGCCCCGCCGCTCGCCTCCCCGCCTCGCACCTTCCCCCCACCAAGACTGCGTCGGCGTACGGGCGGACCGTACGACCACCCCCGACAGGCAGCCGCACGACCCGACTTGTGAGGAACCACACGTGGAAAGCCGTAAGCCGCGCCCCATAGCCGACAGCATCGAGGACCTGATCGGCTCGACCCCGCTGATCCGCCTCCACTTCGAGGACACCGCCCCGGGTACGCAGGTCCTGGCCAAGCTCGAGGCCGCCAACCCGATGTCCACCAGCAAGGACCGCGCCGCCCTCTACATGCTGCGGGCCGCCGAGCAGCGGGGCGAACTCACCCCCGGCGGCGGCACGGTGATCGAGGCGACGTCCGGCAACACCGGCATCTCCCTGGCCGCGCTCTGCGCCTCCCGCGGCTACCGCTGCGTCATCGTGCTCCCCGACAGCGCCACCCCCGAGCGGATCGCCCTGCTCAAGGCGCTCGGCGCGGAGATCGTGCGGACCCCGCGCGAGCAGGGCTACTCCGGCGCGATCGCCAAGGCCGCGGAACTGCACGCGGCGACCCCGAACTCCTGGTTCCCCTGCCAGCACGAGAACCCCGACAACGTACGGGCCCACTACGAGACCACCGGCCCGGAGATCTGGACCGACACCGAGGGCCGGGTCGACGTCCTGGTCTGCGGCGTGGGCACCGGTGGCACCCTCAGCGGCACGGCCGGGTACCTCAAGGAGCAGAACCCGGGGATCCGCGTCGTCGCGGTCGAGCCGGAGAACTCCCCGGTCCTCACCCAGGGCGTCGGCGGCCTGCACCGCATCCCCGGCCTCAACGGCGGCTTCGTGGCCCCCACCACCGACGTCTCGCTGATCGACAGCGTGGTGACCGTCACCGACGAGGAGGCGCTGACGGCGGCCCGGCAGCTCGCCCGCCGCCAGGGCATCTTCGCCGGGGTCTCCTCCGGCGCCGTCGCCCACGCCGCCGCCCGGCTGGCCGCCCACCCCGACTACGTCGGCGCGTCCATCGTCACGCTGCTGCCCGACACCGGCGAGCGCTACCTCAGCCTGTGGAACGAGCCCGAGGCGCCGGCCGCCCGGCCGGCGGCCCGCAGGCCCTCCGCCGCACGGCGCCCCGCCACCCCGCAGGTGTCCCAGCAGGTGGCCCCGCCGGCCGCCCAGCCGGCGAACCCGCACTCCCTGGCGCTGACTTCGAAGTCCTGACCTCGAAGTCCTGATCCCGCAGGGCGGCGCCTCCCGGCCGCCCCGGCCCGTCGACGCCCCGGCGCAACCGCCGGGGCGTCGGCGTGCGTCCGGGGGTGGGGGAGGGGTGGTGCGCATGCCGGAGGAGGAGCCGGGGACTCGGCGGCCCGCCGTGGCGGCGCTGCCCGTGGCCGCCGCCGCGCTCGTGTACCTCTGGGCCCGCTGGTGCTTCGGCGGCTCCGCGCCGCCGCCGTCCTCCTTCGCGCTGGCCGGCGGGGCGGTGCTGGTCCTCGGTGCGGCGGTGGCGTACTTCGTCCCGGTCCGCGGGGCCGGGGGCCTCTTCGGCGCGCTGTTCCTCGCCCTGGGGCTGCTGTCGACGGTTGCGGTCGCGGAGGGGACGGCCGCGCGGGGGGAGACGGCCACCTGCCTCGTCCGGGAGGTGCACACGAAGGTGGAGGCCTCGTTCGGCGAGGGCGGCGCGGAGAGGACGGTGTACCGCCTCGATCTGAACTGCCCCGGAGGCTACCCGGACGAGCTCCGGGACGCGCCCTCCTCCGTGTCGCGCGGTGCGGAGATCCGGGTCGCCTATGACGCCCGGCGCCGGCTGTCCCCGGTGCCCGCCGGTGAGGGCCCGCCCTGGAAGGCGGGCCTGACCGCGGTGCTCCTCCTCGGTCTCAGCACGCTCCTGGCCGCCCGGCGGCGCCTTCCGGTTACGTAGCCGACGCGAAGTCGTGCCCCCCGGAAGACAGTTGCGAGAAGGCGCTGGACGCAACGGAATCCGAAGCCAAGAAGCTTCGTAGCCATGGATTCGCAAGTTACCTGCGGGTTTCACTAATAAAAACACGGCCGACGACTTGCGTAACCCCGAGGCCTCCGACAGTATCGGCCCCGTTCCGCCTCACCGCGCCCGGACGAGCACCGGCAACCCCGTGCCGTCCCACGCCCCGCGAGCCGCCCGATCCGAGCGGTCGCCCGTACGCGCCCTCCTCCGAGGCAACTCCCCCCTTCACGCGACCCCGTGTCGCGCCCCTCTCATTCACCTACCCTCGAAGGCAAGGCAGAGATGGCACCACTGGCCTCGCGCCGACGCACCCCGGCAGCCGCCCAGCACCCCGTGGACGTGGTCCCCCCGTTCTCCCAGCTGTCGTTGTACGGCTTCCAGCACGTCCTCGCGTTCTACGCGGGCGCGGTCCTCGTACCGATCATCCTGGGCAACAGCCTGGGACTCTCCCCCCGCGAACTCGTCTACCTGATCAACGCCGACCTGGTCACGGCCGGGATCGCCACGATCATCCAGGCCTGGGGCTTCTGGCGGATCGGCGCCCGCCTCCCGCTCGTCCAGGGCGCCACCTTCACCGCCGTCTCCCCGATGATCGCCATCGGCCAGGGCGCGGGCGGCGGCACCGCCGGACTGCTGGTGGTCTACGGAGCCGTGATCACGGGCGGGATCGCCACGTTCCTGCTGGCGCCCTTCGTCGGACGGCTCGCCAAGTACTTCCCCCCGATCGTCACCGGCACCCTCCTCACCGTCATCGGCATCGTGCTCATACCCGTCGCCCTCCAGGACGTGGGCGGGGGCTCCGACCTGGTCGGCAAGCCCGGCTACGGCGCCCCGGCCCACCTCGCGTACGCCGGCGGCACGCTCCTGCTCATCCTGCTCCTGTCCCGCTTCGGCGGACCGTTCCTGCGCAGCGTCGCGATCCTGCTCGGCCTCGTCGGCGGGACGGCCGCGGCCTGGCTGCTCGGCGACGCCGACCTCGGCGCGGTGGAGCAGGCCGACTGGATCGGCGTGAGCACCCCGTTCCACTACGGCGTACCGCAGTTCCACCTCTTCCCGATGCTCGCGATGGTGGTCGTCATGGTGATCACCATGGTCGAGACCACCGGAGACGTGTACGCCATGGGCGAGATCACCGGCCGCGAGGTCGACGGCGAGACGGTCGGCCGCGCGCTGCGCGCCGACGGCGTCGCCACCGTCCTCGGCGGCGTGTTCAACTCCTTCCCGTACGTGGCCTTCGCCGAGAACATCGGCCTGGTGCGGATCTCCCGGGTCACCAGCCGGTTCGTCGTGGTCGCCGCCGGATTCCTCATGATCCTCCTGGGCCTGGTCCCCAAGGCCAGCGCGGTGGTCGCCTCCGTCCCGCACCCGGTCCTCGGCGGCGCGGCCGTCGCCATGTTCGGCATGGTCGCCACCGTCGGCATCCAGATCCTCGCCAAGGTCGACCTGCGCGAGGAGCGCAACGCCCTGATCCTCGCGCTCAGCCTGGGCGCCGCGATGCTCCCGGCCGCGGTGGGCCCGTTCTTCGAGCACATGCCCACGGAGCTGCGGGCCGTCCTCGGCAGCGGCATCACCCTCGGCAGCCTCACGGCCGTCCTGCTGAACCTGTTCTTCCACACCCCGGCCGCCCGCACGGTGCGGGAGGAGATCGACTGGGACGCCTTCGCCGACACCCGGCCGGCGAGGTGACCCGCCCGTGTCCGCACCCCCGTTCTCCCCCGCCGAGGCCCGGGCCGCGCGACTGCGCCTGGGCATGACACCCGCCCAGGCCGCCGCCGCCATGGCCCAGTTGGGCCTGCACCGGCCGCCGGAGGCCGTCCACGCCTGGGAGGAGGGGACGCACACCCCCTCCGAACCCGAGCTCCTCGCCCTGGCCGACGCCCTGTGGTGCCCGGTCGCGGTCCTCATGGCCGTACGGCCCGCCACCCTGCGCGAACACCGCCTGGCCCGCGGGTTCACGGCCGAACGCCTGGCCCTGCGCATCGGCATGGACCCGTACGCGTACGCCCGGGCCGAGGCCGAGCACCACTGGGCCGGCACCGACCGCCAGAACCTGCTCCTGGCGGACGCCCTCGGCCTGTCCTCGGAGGACCTGCTGGACCTCCTGGACCGCGACGGGGAACTCGTCGGCCTGCTGCGCCAGGCCGTCGAGGGCCGCTGGAAGGCCCACGTCCCCCACCTCGCCTTCCTCGCGCAGGCCGACGAACGGCGGGTGGCACGCGCCCTGCGGGTCCTGCACCGGGAGTACACCCGCTTCGACGAGCGCTACATGGGCCACCTCGTCGCCCGCAACGACGACGCCCGGCTGAGGGAGATCGCCGCCGACCGCGCGGCCTGGCTCCGCACCCTCCCGGACCGCTTCCGCACCCTCACCGCCGCCGACGGGACCCACTGAGGCACCCGCCCCGGTGCGCCGCCGCCCCCCGGGCCGCCCGCCCGGCATCATGGCCCGGACGGGCGCGGGCGGCCGGAAGGGCAGGGGCTCATGTGGGCGGCGGGTGAGGCGTACGAGCCGTACGTCGGACGGTGGAGCCGCCTGGTGGCAGCGCGGTTCGTCCGCCGGCTGGACGCGGCCCCGGGCGGCAGCTGGCGCGACGTCGGATGCGGAACGGGGGCTTTCACCCAGGCGGTGCTGGACGCGGCCGAACCGGCCGACGTCATCGGCGTCGACCCGTCGGAGGGCTACCTGGCCTATGCCCGCCGGCACGTCGGCGACCGGCGCGCCCGGTTCCTGCGGGCCGACGCCGAGCACCTGCCCTTCGCCGGATCCAGCGCCTCGGCGGTCGTCAGCGGCCTCGTCCTCAACTTCGTCCCCGACCCGGCCCGGGCGGCCGCCGAGATGGTGCGCGTCGTCCGCCCCGGCGGCCTGGTGGGGGTCTACCTCTGGGACTACGGGGAGGGCGGCATGGAGGCCATCCGCGCCTTCTGGGACGCCGTGACCGCCCTGGACCCCGGGGTCCGCGCCCTGGACGAGGCCGTCCGGTTCCCCCTGTGCACCCGCGCGGCACTCGGCGCACTCCTGGCCGGCGCGGGAGTGCGGGACGTGACGACCGGGGAGATCCGCGTACCGACCCCCTTCCGGGACTTCGAGGACTACTGGAACCCCTTCCTCGGCGGGCAGGGACCGGCCCCCGCCTACCTGGCCGGCCTCCCCGAGGACCGCCGCGCCGCGCTGCGCGAACGGCTGCGGGACGCGCTGCCCCGGGCGGCGGACGGAACGGTCCCGCTCCACGCGAGGGCCTGGGCCGCCCACGGCCACCGCCCGGGCTGAAAGGCGGGGCGTCGGGTCAGCCCGCCTGGACGCGTCGCAGCGCCGCGACCCCCAGTTCCAGGGCCTCCTCGGGGCCGGCCACGCACTGCTGGAGGTCGATGAACGCGCTGTCCGCGCCCGAGGCGCGGACCCCGTCCAGTACGGCGGCGATCTCGTCGGCCCCGGTCCCGGGCCGGACGTTGTGCCGGATGTGCCGGGTCAGCGCCCCCGGATCCCGGCCGGCCTCCTCGGCGGCCCGCCGCGCGGTGTCCCACAGCCCCGCCGCCATGTCCGGCGGCAGGAGCACCCCGGCCCAGCCGTCGGCGCGGCGGCCGACCCGGCGCATCGCGGCGGCGGAGACGCCGCCGAGCAGCACGGGCGGCCCGCCCGGCCGGGCCGGGCGCAGGCCGACGTACGACTCGGGGATCGTCCACCGCGGGCCCTCGTGGCCGAACACCTCCCGGGTCCAGTAGCCGTGCAGGATGTCGAGGACCTCGTCCAGCAGGGCGCCGCGCCGGGTGAAGTCGGCGTCGACGGCGGTGTACTCGTCGCGCAGCCAGCCGATGCCCAGCCCGGCGACCAGCCGTCCCGCGCTGAGCACGTCGAGGGTGGTGAGGGTGCGGGCCAGCAGCGGCGGCGGGTACCAGGGGGCGTTGAGGGTGCTCGTGGCCAGCCGGACCCGGGTGGTCGCCCCGGCGGCGGCGGTCAGCACGGTCAGCGGGTCGAGGAAGGTGCGGAACCCGGGCGGGTAGGGGTCGTCGGCCGTGTGACCGGGGTACAGGTCGCTCGGCGAGACCGGCGCGAGGGCCCGGTCGCCGACCCACAGCCAGCCGAAGCCGGCCTCCTCGGCCTGACGGGCGAACGGCGCGATCCACTCGGGGCGGGCGTGACCGCCGTACTGGGGCAGGGCTATTCCGATGTCCATCGGGCCAGTCTCGGCCGAAGGAGGCCCGGCGGCCCAGGGTTTGCGACCCTCGGGCGCGGCGTACGCGGCTATCCGCGCGGCCCGTACATGATCACCCCGACCCCGAGCAGGCAGATGACGGCGCCGATGACGTCCGCCCGGTCGGGGCGGTACCCGTCGAGGACCATGCCCCAGGCGAGGGACCCGGCGACGAACACCCCGCCGTACGCGGCCAGGATCCTGCCGAAGTTCGCGTCCTCCTGGAGCGTCGCGACGAACCCGTAGACGCCGAGCGCGATCACCCCCGCGCCGATCCACGCCCACCCCCGGTGCTCCCGCACCCCCTGCCAGACCAGCCAGGCGCCGCCGATCTCGAACAGGGCGGCGGCGGCGAAGAGGGCGATCGAACGGACAACGAGCACGTCGACTACTTTCGGAGACGGATGAAGTCCGAAACTAACAGCGTTCGCCGGACGTTCGCACGCGGCGTCCGGGCAGGTGGGGGAAGTGTGGAAGACAGCTCGTCGCGCACGGGGCGGGTGTCCGCGGCCGTACGGCTCACCGGGGCCTGCGTGTTCACGGCGGTGGCCCTGCTGTACGCCGTCCTGTGCGGGAAGTCCCTCCTCGTCGACATGACGGCGACCGTGTGCGGTGCCGGCGGCTGCCCGCGCGGGCTCGGGTGGCTGCTCCTGTGGGCGGCCGCGGCCGCGGCCGGGGCGGGCCTGCTGTGGTGGGCGGTGCTGCGGGTCCGCGCGTACCGGTCGGCCGCCGGCTGGGCGCTGGCCGTCCTCGTCGCCCTCGCGGCACTGGTCCCGGCCTGGCAGGGGTTCTCCTGGCTGCGCGGACCGCACCTGACCCTCTTCGGGCACCAGGCCCCCGAGGGTCCGTCGGCGGGCGGCCCGCTGGGCTCCTGGGGCGAGCCGGTCTCCGCCTCCGTGATCCGCGTCCGTACCGACGGGGCGACCCTGTACGACGGCGGGGGCCGGCGCGGCTGGCGCCTCGGCCCGTCCCCGGACGGGTCGGAGATCTGCGCCATGAGCGCCGAAACCCCCGCCCGCACCGGCCTGCTGCTCTACGCGTGGGACGGCGCCTGCGGCGCCCGGGTCAGGGCGGTGGACCTGGACAGCGGACGGGAGCTGTGGGCGAAGGCCCTTACGGACCCGTCGGGCACCGTGGCCGCCGGCGGCTCCCTCGCCGTCACCGCCACGAACGGCGCCGTCGTGGCCCACGACCTGCGCACGGGCGCCGAACGCTGGCGCTCCCCGCTCCCGCAGGGCGCCACCGCCACGGACCTGCTGGCCGGGCCGGACCGCGTCCTGGCCGTCACCCGCTCCGCCTCCGGCGCCGGACTCCTCACCCTGGACGCCGCCACCGGAGCCCGGACCCGCCAGACCCCGCTCCCCACCGGGATCGAACCGGCCCGCCTCGTCTCGGCCGCCCCGGCCGCCGTCATCGCCGGCGACCGCCTCCTCACCTTCGACGCGGAGGGCCGCACCCGCCGGGACGGGGACTCCCCGTACGTCCCGTCGAAGGACGACCGCCGGATCCGCCTCGGGGACGTCCTGGTCGTGGCGGTCCCGGAGCGGGAGGAGCGGGAGGTCCTGGCCGCCTTCTCACTGACCGACGGCCGCCTCCTGTGGAGCCGCCCCCTCGGCGACGACTCGTCGGTCCGCACCCTGGGGATCGACCGGGAGGGCCGCCTCGCCGCGGTCTCCGAGGGCGCGTACGCCCACCTGTGGGAGCTGGACCCCCGCACCGGCGCCCAGGCGGGCGAACCGGCGGTCCTGCGGGACCTCCCGATGGGCGGGCGGACGGCCCTGTACGGCCGCACGTTCGTCAACCTGGATCCCCAGGGCACCCTCCCCCCGGTCTTCGACGTGGCCCCGCTCCTGGGCTGGTGACGGCTCCCGGTCGCATACCCTGCCTGCTCATGACCGTGCTGCGAGGTTCCTCCGTCGTCCTGCGCCCCACCCTCACCGAGGACGTCCCCGCCCTGGCCGCCATCCGGGCCGCCCCGGAGGTCCGCGCGCGGTGGCGGGGCGGGGACGACCTCGAGGCGGAGATCGCCGGCGATCTCGAGGACCCCGGCACGGTCTGCCTCACCATCCGTGACGGGGAGCGGATCATCGGCATGATCCAGTGGTACTCCGAGGACGAGCCGGACTACCGGCACGCCGGCATCGACCTCTTCCTCGACCCCGCCGTCCACGGCAGGGGCCTGGGCACCGACGCCGTGCGCACCCTCGCCCGCCACCTCATCGACGACCGGGGCCACCACCGCCTCGTCATCGACCCGGCGGCCGACAACGCCCCGGCCATCCGCTGCTACGAGAAGGTCGGCTTCCGGCCGGTCGGCATCATGCGCCAGTACGAGCGCGGCCCGGACGGCACCTGGCACGACGGCCTCCTGATGGACCTCCTGGCCCCGGAGCTGAAGCGCTGACCAGCGGCCGGAGTTGACCCTCCCCCCACGTCAGGCTCCAGGCTGGACCCCGACGAAAGGGCAGGTGGCATGAGCTATTCGGTGGGACAGGTGGCGGCTTTCGCCGGGGTGACGGTGCGTACGCTGCACCACTACGACAGGACCGGGCTGCTCTCACCCGGCAGCCGCAGCCACGCCGGCTACCGGCTCTACGGCGAAGCCGACCTGGCGCGCCTCCAGCAGATCCTCTTCTACCGCGAACTCGGCTTCACCGTCGAGGAGACGGCCGCCATCCTCGACGATCCGCAGGCGAACGCCCTGGAACACCTGGAAGCCCGGCAGCGGCGGCTCGCCGAGGAGATCAGCAGGCTCCAGCGGCTGGCCGAGGTGGCCGCCCGGGCCGTGGAGGTCCAGCGGACCGGGGTCGCGCTGACCCCTGAGGAACGCTTCGAGGTCTTCGGGGAGATCACCTTCGACCTCAGCTACGCCACGGAGGCGGAAGGCAGGTGGACCGCCTCGGAGGGTGGCCGCGAGGCCATGGCGCGCGCCGCCGCCCACACCAAGGAGGACTGGCGCCGGCTGATGCGCGAGGCCACCGCCTGGCGCGCCGAACTGCTCACCGCCTTCGACGAGGGGGAACCGAGCGACGGCGAACGGGCCCTGGACCTCGCCGAGGAACACCGCCTGCACGTCTCGCGGTGGTTCACCACCTGCACGCCCGCCGTGCACCGGCGCATAGCCGACGACTTCCTCGCCGACCCGCGCGCCTTCGCCCTCGTCGTACCCCCCTCGCAGCAGCGCCCGGGCCTGGCCGGCTACCTCCGCGAGGCCGTCCACGCCAACGCCGGCCGCCGCACCGACGCCCCCACGACGGCGGGGGAGGGCCGGTGAGGATTCTGATCGCCGCCGCCGGATCGCGCGGGGACGTCGCCCCCTACACGGGCCTGGGCGCCGCGCTGCGCGCCGCCGGCCACGAGGTCGCCCTGGCCGCCACCGAGGGCTTCGGCCCCCTGGTGCGGGCGGCCGGCCTGGAGTTCCGCGCCCTCCCGGGCGACACCCGGCCGCGCGGCGACGTCACCGGCCGGCGCGAACTGATGCGCACCGCCGCCGCGTTCCTCACCGAACTGGGCCGGGGATTCGCCGACGCCGTCGAGGAGGGGACGGACCTGCTCCTGCTGTCCGCCACCACCGCCCCCCTCGGCTGGCACCTCGCCGAGGCCACCGCAACACCCGCCCTCGGCGTCTACCTCCAGCCCACCGCCCCCACCGGCGAGTTCCCGCCCGTCGTCACCGGCGCCCGCTCCCTGGGCCGGGCCGGCAACCGCGCGGCCGGACGGTTCGCCCTGCGCATGGCCGACCGGATCAGCGAACCGGGCGCCGCCGGGCTGCGCGAGCGGCTCGGGCTGCCGCCGCTCGCCGCCTCCGCCATGCGCCGGAGGACGGAACGGGCGCACTGGCCCGTCCTGCACGGCTACAGCACGGCCCTGGCGCCGGCCCCCTCCGACTGGCGGCCCGGCCTGGAGGTCGTCGGCAACTGGTGGCCGTACGTCGACCCCGCCGAAGGGCTCCCCGCGCGGCTGGAGGAGTTCCTCGCCGCCGGCCCCCCGCCCGTCCTCATCGGCTTCGGCAGCATGGCCTCCGGCGAGGGGGAGCGGCTCGGCGAACTCGCCGTACGCGCCCTGCGCCGCGCCGGGCTGCGCGGCATCCTGCAGAGCGGGGCCGCCGGGCTCGCGGCGGACGCCGGCCCGGACGTCCTCACCGTCGGGGACGTCCCGCACGCCCTCCTGTTCCCCCGGCTCGCCGCGGTCGTCCACCACGCCGGGGCCGGCACCTCGGCGGCCGCGCTGCGCGCCGGAGTCCCGGCGGTGACCGTCCCCGTGACGGCGGACCAGCCGTTCTGGGCGCGCCGCCTCGCCGCGGCCGGCGCCGCCCCCGCGCCGCTCCCCTTCGGCTCCCTCACCGCCGGGGGCCTCGCCGGCGCCCTGGACCGGGCGGTGCGCCACGAGCCGTACGCTCGGGCCGCGCGGGCGGCCGCCCGTCACATGCGGACCGAGGACGGGGCGGGACGGGTCCTGCGCGCCGTCGAAGGGCTCGTCCGCACGGGATGAGGGGCGCCCGGGGCGCCGGGAGCGGCGGATCGGCCTCCGGAAAACGTGTCGCCGCGTCCGTCACCGCCCACCTCGTGGAACCGTTTTCCCATGACTGAAGGATCGGCACCCCACATCTCCCCGGCGCGCATCACCGTCCTCGGCGTCCAGCCGGGTGACCCGCCCTTCCGGATCGTCGAGCTCGACGGAGAGGTCGTCGGCCGGGCGACGTCGATGACGGACGTCCTGCTGATCGCCGCCGAGCTGGGGATCACCATCCACGATCTCGACGACCTGGACGAGGTCCGCTGGGTCGGCGGCGGCAAGTTCCACTGGACCCTGCGCTGAGGAGCCCGTACCGCGCCGGCCCCGATTGACATTATTGCACCAGCAGTGCAAGCGTAAAGCTGCACGCGGAGTGCAATGAATGGCGATCGACTCCGGCGCGGCCCGCCGCCGCCGGGCGGAAGGGAAGTGGCGGATGTTCCTCGCACTGGGGCGCTGGTGCGCCCGGCGGCCGAAACGGGTGGTCGCGGCGTGGCTCCTGCTGCTCCTGGCGCTCGGCGGCGCCGTCCTCGGCTACGGCCGGGTGACCAGCGAGGCCGTACGGATCCCCGGCAGCGACAGCCAGGCCGCCCTCGACACCGGCGCCGGGGCCTTCCCGGGACCCGCCTCGGGCAGCCAGCCGCTCGTCCTGCACACCGCGCCGGACGGGCCGGTCCTGACGGACGGGGCGGCCCGGGCCGCCGTGGAGCACAGCGCCCGGGCCATCGCCGCCGTACCGCACGTCGTCGCCGTCACCTCGCCGTACGGGCACGCGGGCGGTCCGGCGGTCAGCCGGGACGGGCACACGGCCTACCTCACCCTCGGCCTGGACGTCACCGGCCGGGACATCACCCCCGCCCTCACCGGCGAGATCACCGACGCCGCCGCCCCCGCCCGGGCCGCCGGCATCGAGGTCACCCCGGGCGGGGACCTCGGCGCGGCCGTGGACCGGCCGGACACCGGCCACAGCGAACTGATCGGCCTGGCCGCCGCGGCGGTGGTGCTGCTCCTCGGCTTCCGCAAGGCGGCGGCCGCGGGCCTGCCCCTCGTCACAGGCATCGCCGGGCTGGCCGTCTCCCTGGCCGCGATAGGCCTGGCCGGACACCTCATGGACATGCCGTCGTCCGGCACCACCATCGCCGCCATGATCGGCCTCGGCGTCGGCATCGACTACACCCTGTTCAGCCTCACCCGCTTCCGGGAGCTGCGCGGCCGGGGGCTGGACGGCCCGGAGGCGGCCGCCTTCGCCACGGCCACCGCGGGCAAGGCCGCCGCCTTCGCCGGCGGCGCGGTGATCGCCGCGCTGGCCGGGCTCGCCCTCGGCGGACTGCCCCTGCTGCACGCCCTCGCACTGGCCCCGGCGGTGGCGGTCCTCGTCGCCGTCGCCGCCACCCTCACCCTGCTCCCCGCCCTGCTGAGCCTCCTGACCCGCTTCCTCGGCGCCACCGCCCCGGCCGCCGGCGCCCCGGCCGCGCACCTCACCGCCCCGGCCTCCGGCGTGGGTGCCGACCCGGCCGCCCACCCCGCCGCCCCGGCCGCCACCGGCCCCGCCGCCGGCGCGGGACGGCCCGTGCGGGGCTGGGAGCGGGTGGCCGAGCGGGTCGTCGCCCGGCCCTGGCGCCACCTCCTCGCCGGCCTCGCCCTGCTCCTCCTGCTCGCCGCCCCCGCCACCGGGCTGGCCTTCGGCCAGCTCGACGCCGGGGACAAACCGGCCGGCTCGGCCAGCCGCACCGCGTACGAGCGGCTGTCGGCAGCGTTCGGCCCGGGGGCCAACGGCCCCCTCCAGGTGACGGACACCCTCCCCACCGCCCCCGCCGGACCGCAGGACCCCCGCGTCGCCAAGGTCTCGACGGCCCTGGCCCGCACCCCCGGCGTCGCCTCGGTGAGCCCCGCGCAGACCGCCCCCGGCGCCCGTACCGTGCGCTGGCAGGTCACGCCCGCCACCGCCCCCGGGGACCCGGCCACCGCGCGGCTCGTCCGGACCCTGCGCACGGACGTGCTGCCCGCCGCCACCGCCGACGGCGCGGGCACCGCGCACGTCGGCGGGGCGCCCGCGGCCGTCGCCGACCTCAACGACCGCCTCGCGGACCGGCTGCCCGCCGTCATCGGCGTGGTGGTGGCCGTGGCCGCGCTGCTGCTCCTGGCCGCCTTCCGATCGCCCCTGCTCGCCCTCAAGGCCGCCGTGCTCAACCTCCTGTCGGTGGCCGCCGCCTACGGGGTCCTCACCGCCGTGTTCCAGTGGGGCTGGGGCGCGCGGGCCATCGGGCTGGAGGGGCCGGTGCCGGTGCCCGGATACGTCCCGCTGCTGATGTTCGCCGTCCTGTTCGGCCTCTCCATGGACTACGAGGTCTTCCTGCTCACCGCCGTCCGCGAGCGCTACCTCGACGGCCGCGACGCCCGCCGGGCCGTGGTCCTCGGACTCGCCTCGACCGGCCGGATCATCACCTCCGCCGCCCTGATCATGGTCAGCGTCTTCCTCGCCTACCTGCTCTCGGACGACCCCGTGGTGAAGATGTTCGGGACCGGGCTGGCCGCCGCCGTGGCACTCGACGTCACCGTGGTGCGCGGGCTGCTCGTCCCCGCCACGATGGCCCTGCTCGGGGACCGGGGCTGGTGGCTGCCCGGGTGGCTCGACCGCGTCCTGCCCGAGCTGGACATCGAGGGCACCGCCCACGCCCTGCCGCAGCCCGCCGGTACGGGTGAGGGCCCGTACACCGGGGCGGCCCGTCCGGACGGCCCCGCCGCCCCGCACCCCGCCGCCGGCACCCTCCCCGCCCGGTGAGGCCCCCGATGACGAAGCCGGCCCCGACGCACACCCCGACGAGGTTCCGCATGCCCTCCGCCCGCTCGCTCCGGCGCCCCCGTACGGCGCTCGCCGCGGCCGCCGCCGTCCTGCTGCTCGCCCTGCCCGTCGCGGACTGCGCCGCGCGCGGCCTGACGGAGGGCCGGCTCGCGGACCGGATCGCCCGGCGGCAGCCGGGCCTGACCGCACGCCCGGAGGTCTCCATCGAGGGCCTGCCCTTCCTCCTCCAGGCCGCCCGCGACCGCTACCCCGAGGTCCGGGTGCGCGCCGACGGGACGACCGGCGCCGGCCGGCCGGTCACGGCGGACCTCACCCTCGACGGGGTCTCCCCGCGCGGCGGCGGCTACCGGGCGTCCGCGGCCTCGGCGCGGTTCACCGCCCCGTACGCCTCCCTCGGCGACGGGACGGACACCGCCACCCGGCTCTCCGACGCGGGCGGGGGCAGGCTGCTCGTCCGGCGCAGTGTCCTCGGCGTCCCGCTCGACCTGACCGCCGAGGTCCGGCTGGAGGGCTCGGTCCTGTCGCTGCGCGCGGAGTCCGCCTCGCTCGGCGGACGGCCCCTGGACCCGGACAGCCCGCTGATCGGCCAGGCGCTCGCCCGGCAGACCCGGACCCTGCCCGAACTGCCCCTGGGCCTGCGGCCCACCGGCGTCTCGGCCGGCCCGGACGGGGTGACCGTGACCGCACGGGCCGGGGAGGTGGCCCTCGGCTGAACCGGCGTCAGTCCTGCGGGCGGTGTCGGTCCTGCGGGTGGTCGGCCGAGACCAGCAGGCTGAGCACGGTGGCCTCCATCGCCGCGCGGGCCTGCTCCGGGCTCTTCCCGCCGGAGCGCCAGTGGTGCCAGGCCCCCCAGGTGGTGACCGCGTCCAGCCCGTCCAGCAGCGCGGCCGCCCGCTCCCCGTCGAGCCGGCCGAGCTCCTCGGCGAAGATCTCCGCGACCCGCCGGCGGGCGTCCGCGAAGGCCTCGTCCGTGACCTGCCGGATGCGCGGCGAGGGGTGGTCGATCCGCATCAGCGTCAGCCGGGCCGGGGTGATCCACTCCAGGATGCGGGCCCGCTGCTCGGCCAGGGCCGCCGCCCGGACCCGGCGCGGCCCCGTCACGGGCAGCGGCCGGATCTGCTCGGCCAGCTGCTCCAGCCGGCGGGTGATGGCGAGGTCGACGAGCTCGGACATGTCGGCGAAGTGGTGGAACACCAGCCGGCGCGAGACCCCGGCACGTTCGGCCACGCGCTCCGCGGGGAACTCCACGACCCCCTCGTCGAGGAGTTCGAGGACGGCGTCCGCGATCCTCTCCCGGGTCCGCCGCCCCCGCTCCGTCCGGCCGTCCGCCACCGCTCGCCCGCCCTCCACTGCCCGTCCCCGCCCGCCTCGTCCGATGCGTCAGCAGCATCCTCCCACCCGGCGGGGCTCACCAGGTCACGTGCAGGGCCTCCGGCGAGCGGTGGATCAGCGTGGGGCACATCCGGGGCGCGGGCCGGGCGCCGTCGAGCCGCAGGCCCGGCAGGGCCCCGGTGAACAGTTCCAGGGTGATCCGCAGCTGGCCCCGGGCCAGATGGGAGCCCGGGCAGGCGTGGGGGCCGTACCCGAAGGCCACGTGCGAGCGGTCCCCTCCCCGGCCGATGTCGAAGACGCCGGGCTCCTCGTGGCGCCGGCCGTCGCGGTTGGCGGACGCGTACGCCACCAGCAGGGCGGCGCCGGCGGGCAGCCGCGTCCCGGCGAGTTCCAGCGGCCGGGTCGTCACCCGGCGGAAGGCCTGGATGGCCGTGTCGAACCGCAGGCCCTCCTCCACGGCCGCCGGCACGAGCGCCGGGTCGGAGCACAGCAGCTCCCACTGGCGCCGGTCGGAGAGCAGGTGCAGCAGGGTGGTGGCGATGAGCGCGCTGCTGGTCAGGAAACCGGCGATCAGCAGGTTCTGCAGGTGCGCCACCAGCTCGTGCCGCTGCTCCTCGCCCAGCGCGCCGCCCGGTGGGGCGGCGGCGGAGGCCAGGTCGGAGCAGAGGTCCTCGCGGGGGCGGGCCCGGCGTTCGCGGACGTAGCCGTCCAGCAGCCGTTGCAGGGCGACCACGTCCTCGGCGGCGGCCACCTGCTCCGGCACGGACAGCGGGCGGAACAGCAGTTCCTCCGCCCGGTACCCGCCGTGCACCGCGGCCGGCACGTCCGCGGGGTCCAGCCCGACCAGCCGCCCCACCACCAGCCCGGGCAGCCTGCGCGCGTACGCCGCCACCAGCTCGGCACGACCGGCGCCGGCGATCCCGTCGACCAGCCCGTGCGCGCACTCCCGCGCGTACGGCAGCAGCGCCGCCGACCGCGCGGTCGACAGCGCCCGGTTCAGCGGGGCGCGGTGGCGGCGGTGGTCGGCCCCGTCCGAGGAGACGACGGTCCGCCGGGGCCCGAACCCGCCCGCCAGCACCCCGAGCGCCGCCTCGGACACGGCGACGTCGGGCAGCAGGGCGTTGGCGGAGGAGAAGTCCCCGTCCCGCCGCAGCACCTCCCGCACGTCCTCGTCCCGCGCCACCAGCCACGCGTCGGCCTCGGGCAGGTACGTCAGCCCGCCGGCCCGCCGGGCCCGCTCGTAGACCGGGTACGGATCCCGGTAGAACGCGTCCCGAAGCTCCTGGTCCCCCACCCCTGCCCCCGAACCCCTCCGAAGCCGCCCCGCCGGGCCGAAGCCCGCCCGCCGCGCCATCCTGCCCGACCTCCGCCCGGTCTGAAAGACCACCATGGCGCGCGGGGGTGCCGAGGAGCCGTTCGGCCTCGCCGGGGGTGGCGACGCGGCCGGCGAGGTGGATGAGGCGGTAGCCG
>NZ_JBFBGN010000060.1:0-39470 GCF_040684675.1 Streptomyces sp. NPDC089915
AACGGGGGAAGGGCGGGTAGGGGACCGGCCCCGCGCAGCGGCCCCCGCCCCCGGCCGGGGTCAGACCATGACGCTGCGCCAGGCCTCCGGCAGCGCGCCCGCGACCTCCTGCGCCACCACCGGCGCCCCACCGGCGGCGAACCGCCCCGCGAGCCCGTGCAGATAGGCGGCCGCCGCCCCCGCGTCCACCCCCGACAGCCCCCCGGCGAGCAGCGCCCCCGCCAGCCCCGACAGCACGTCCCCGCTCCCGGCGGTGGCCAGCCACGGCGTCCCCGTCGGGTTCACCCGTACGGCCCCGCCCCCGCCGGGGGCGACCAGGGTCGTCGACCCCTTCAGCAGCGCCGCCGCCCCGTACCGCCCCGCCAGTTCCCGCACGGCGGCCAGCCGGCCGGCCTCCACCGTCTCCCGCGCCACCCCCAGCAGCGCGGCCGCCTCCCCCGCGTGCGGGGTCAGCAGGGTCGCGGCCCGGCGCCCCCGGACCACCTCGGCGTCCAGCCCGCGCAGCCCGTCCGCGTCGACCAGCACCGGCACGTCGGTGTCCGCCAGGGCCCGCGCGACCTCCTCCCCGCGCCCCGAACCCAGC
The DNA here is from genome assembly GCF_040684675.1 of Streptomyces sp. NPDC089915. Lineage (NCBI taxonomy): Bacteria > Bacillati > Actinomycetota > Actinomycetes > Kitasatosporales > Streptomycetaceae > Streptomyces > Streptomyces sp. NPDC089915. The sequence goes on from NZ_JBFBGN010000060.1 coordinate 584, forward strand.
CCCGGCCCGACCACCCAGGCCTGCACCCGGCCCCGCCCGACCAGCACCTCGGGGAAGCGCGCCAGCACCGCGTCCGCCGCCGGCCCCACGTACCGCACCGCACCGGCGCCGCCGCGCAGGGCCCCCGCCACGGCGAGCACCGCCGCGCCCGGGTACTGCTGCGACCCGGCGACGATCCCGACCACGCCCCGCCGGTACTTGTCGCTCGACGCCGTCGGCACCGGCAGCAGCCGCGCCACGTCGGCGTGTTGCGGGGCCTCCAGCGCGACGGCGGCCCCTTCGAGGTCCAGCCCGATGTCCACCAGCCGCACCGCCCCCACCCGCGAGGCCCCCGGGTCGGTCAGCAGCCCCGGCTTGTACGCCCCGAAGGTCACCGTGACGTCGGCCGTCACCGCCGACCCCGCCACCTCGCCGGTGTCCGCGTCCACCCCGCTCGGCAGGTCCACCGCGACCACCGCCGCCCCGGCCGGGATGCGCTCCACCAGCGCGGCCGCGGCCGGCCGCAGCCCGCCGCGCCCGCCGATCCCGAGCAGCCCGTCCACGACCAGGTCGGCCCGCCCGGGCACCGACGCGGCGACCCGGCCCCCGGCGGCGCGCAGCGCGGCCAGCCCGCCCGGGTGCATCCGCTCGGGGTCCATCGGCACCGCCGTCACCCCGGCCCCGCGCCGCGCCAGCCGCGCGCCGGCGTACAGGGCGTCACCGCCGTTGTCCCCGGGCCCGACCAGCAGCACGACCCGGGACCCGTAGACCCGTCCCCGGCCGCGCGCCAGCAGCTCCGCGCACACGGCGGCCAGCCCGGCCGCCGCCCGCGCCATCAGGGCGCCCTCCGGCAGACGGGCCATCAGCTCGCGCTCGGCGGCCCGCACGGTCTCCACGCTGTAAGCAGTACGCATGCCCTCAGCGTGCCGCACGCGGAGGGGATCAGCCCTCGGCGATCACCACCGCCGAGGCGATCCCGGCGTCGTGGCTCAGCGAGATGTGCCACGACTTCACCCCGAGCGCCCGAGCCCGCGCCTCGACCGTGCCGGACACCCGCAGCCGGGGCTGCCCGGTGTCCTCGACGTACACCTCGGCGTCGGTCCACAGCAGCCCGCCGGGCGCGCCCAGGGCCTTGGCCAGGGCCTCCTTGGCCGCGAACCGGGCGGCGAGCGAGGCGACCCCGCGCCGCTCGCCGCTCGGCAGCGTCAACTCGGTGTGGAGGAAGAGGCGCTCCGCCATCTGCGGCGTCCGCTCCAGCGCCGCGCCGAACCGCGCGATCTCCGCCACGTCAATCCCCACACCGACAATCACGGCAACAACCCCTACTACTCCACAGTGACGGACTTCGCGAGATTACGCGGCTGGTCCACCTCGTTGCCGCGCGCGGTCGCCAGCTCGCACGCGAACACCTGGAGCGGGACCGTCGCCACCAGCGGCTGGAGCAGCGTCGGCGTGGCCGGGATGCGGATCAGGTGGTCGGCGTACGGGACGACGGCCTCGTCGCCCTCCTCCGCGATCACGATGGTCCGCGCCCCGCGCGCCCGGATCTCCTGGATGTTCGAGACGATCTTGTCGTGCAGGACCGAGCGGCCGCGCGCCGACGGCACGACGACCACCACCGGCAGGTCCTCCTCGATCAGCGCGATCGGCCCGTGCTTGAGCTCGCCCGCCGCGAAGCCCTCGGCGTGCATGTACGCCAGCTCCTTGAGCTTGAGCGCGCCCTCCAGCGCCACCGGGTAGCCGACGTGGCGGCCCAGGAACAGCACCGTGTCCTTGTCGGCCAGCGAGCGCGCGAGGGCCCGTACCGGCTCCATCGTCTCCAGGACCCGGTCCACGGCCGCGGCGATGTCCGACAGCTCCCGGATCACCGCCTCGATCTCGTCGCCCCACTTCGTCCCCCGCACCTGCCCCAGGTACAGGGCGACGAGGTAGCAGGCCACCAGCTGCGTCAGGAACGCCTTGGTCGAGGCGACGGCCACCTCCGGCCCGGCGTGCGTGTACAGCACGGCGTCCGACTCGCGCGGGATCGTCGACCCGTTCGTGTTGCAGATCGCCAGCACCCGGGCGCCCTGCTCGCGGGCGTGGCGCAGCGCCATCAGGGTGTCCATGGTCTCGCCGGACTGCGAGATCGCGATCACCAGCGTCCGCTGGTCCAGGATCGGGTCGCGGTAGCGGAACTCGCTGGCCAGCTCGGTCTCGCACGGGATGCGGGTCCAGTGCTCGATGGCCAGCTTCGCGATCATGCCCGCGTGGTACGCCGTACCGCACGCCACGATCACCACCTTGTCGACCTCGCGGAGCACCGAGGCGGGGATGCGCACCTCGTCGAGGGTCAGCAGGCCGCTCGCGTCGATCCGGCCCAGGAGGGTGTCGGCGACCGCCTTCGGCTGCTCGGCGATCTCCTTGAGCATGAAGTAGTCGTAACCCCCCTTCTCGGCCGCCGAGGCGTCCCAGTCCACGTGGTACGCCCGCACGGACGCGGGCGCACCGTCGAAGCCGGTCACCGAGACCCCGTCGCGGCGGAGCTCGACGACCTGGTCCTGCCCCAGCTCGATCGCGGACCGGGTGTGGGCGATGAACGCGGCCACGTCCGAGGCGAGGAAGTTCTCACCCTCCCCAACGCCCACCACCAGGGGGGAGTTCCGGCGCGCGCCGACCACCACGTCCGGCTCGTCCGCGTGCACCGCGACCAGCGTGAACGCGCCCTCCAGCCGCCGGCACACCTGCCGCATGGCCTCCGCCAGCCCGGCCGCGCCCCCGGCCTCCCGGACCGCGTCGAAGCGCTCGGCCAGCAGGTGCGCGACGACCTCGGTGTCGGTCTCGGACTCCAGCCGGTGCCCGCGCTCGGCCAGTTCGGCGCGCAGCGCGGCGAAGTTCTCGATGATGCCGTTGTGGACGACGGCCACCCGGCCGGAGTTGTCCAGATGGGGATGGGCGTTGACGTCGGTGGGCCCGCCGTGGGTCGCCCACCGGGTGTGCCCGAGGCCCGTGGAGCCCGCCGGGAGCGGCTGCGCCACCAGCTCCTTCTCCAGATTGACGAGCTTTCCGGCCTTCTTGGCGCTGACGAGCTTGCCGTCGGCGAGGACGGCGGCCCCGGCCGAGTCGTAGCCGCGGTACTCCAGCCGCTTCAGTCCGGCGATGACCACATCGAGCGCCGACTGCGCTCCCACGTATCCCACAATTCCGCACATAGGCCGCAGGGTACGCCTGAGTTGGGCGTCTGTCGGGTACCCGAACAGGACGAAAACCGCCCGCCGCCCCGTCGGGGCGTCAGCCCAGCTTCCTGACCTGTGCCTCGATCGCGGGCGCCGCCAGCCGCGCCTCGCCGGACAGCCGGCTGGCGTGGAAGTTCACCAGCGTGCCGCCCTTGCGCACCACCATGAGCTCGGTCTCGTACGGCTCCCCGTCGCGCTCCGCCTCCACGGTGTACGCGAGGGCCTCGTCGCCGCCGTACGCCGCGTGCGGGACGATCCGGGTGACCGTGACGGTCTCCCCGTTCTCCGTCGCCGCGTACCCGCCCTCACAGGCCCGCCCGGCCGTCTGCACCTCGACGAAGTGCCCGTGCGCGGCGTCGCCCGGGTACGAGGCGAGGGTCACCACCGTCACCGTGGAGCTCGCCGCGTCCAGCGCGGCCGCCCGCTTCTGCTGCTCCGAGGCGTCGTCGGGCAGCGCCGAGGCCACCGCGACCACCGAGGCCCTGGCCCAGCCGGCCCGCCCCTGCGGGAGGAACCCGGAGACGGCGCGGGCCAGCTCCCGGCACTCGGGCCGGTCCGCGCCCGCCGCCGCGCTGTCGTGGACCTCCACGGTGACCTTGTGGTCCAGCAGGTCCCCCTGCGCCACCAGCAGGCGCTCCGGGGCCTCCTGGGGCGATCCCTTCTGCGGGGAGAGCGGCTGCCCCTTGCGGGCCGGTCCGTCGGCGGAGGCGGGCACCTCGGCGACCGGGCCGTCGGCCTCCACCACGATCACCGTGGGCCGCCCGGCCCCGCATCCGGTGGCCAGCAGGGCCAGCACCAGCCCCGAGACGGTCAGCGCGGCCGTACACCGCGCGCGGACGGCTCTCATCCGAGCTTCCTCGACTGCGCCTCGACGACCGCCTTGGGCGGCTGCGGGGCGTCGCCGAGCACGCTCAGCACCTCGAAGGCGGCCAGCACCTCACCCTTGCGGACGAACACGAACTGCAGGTTGGCCTTCTGGCCGCTCTTGAGGTCCACCACCGCCCGGTAGGCCAGCGCCTCGTCCCCCGCCGGGTCCTGGTCGACGGACAGCACCTTCTCGACGGTCATGGCCTTGGTCCCGTCGAGGGCCGTGTAGCCGTCCGCGCAGGCCGCGACCGCCTTCTTGACCGCCGCGAAGGCCTCCTCGGCCCCCTTGCCCGGGTAGGAGTCCAGGAACACGGAGGTCCCCGTCCGCCCGGCGCTCTCCCGCAGCGCGTCGAGCTTCTCGTCCTCGCTCGCGTCCGGGGCGGCCTGCTTGGCCTTCCCCAGGGCCGACGCGACGGCCGTCCCGGTCACCTTGCCGATCGGCACCCCGGACTGCGCCCGGACGAGCGGCTCGCAGGCCTGCTTGTCGGACGAGACCTTCCGCGCCGGGTCGTCCTTCGGGGAGTCCGTCTCGACCTTGTAGTCCGGCAGGTCCGCCTGGGTGATCAGCAGCCGGCCCAGCTCCGCGGCCGACTTCCCGGCACCCCCCGCGGCGACGGCGTCCGTCCCCGCGCCCTTCGCCCCGTCGGCCCCCTCGCCGCCGGAGTCGCAGCCGGCCGCCAGCAGGCACACGGACACGGCACAGGCGGCCAGGACGCCGCGACGGACAGGCGTGGTACCCACGTGTTGCTCTCCCCCATGAAGCAGATCACCGCCAGGACGCCGGTCAACGTCGCGGTGACGAACAATGTACGACTTGCTCGATCAAGCGACCGGTGTTAATGACACTTCCGCCCGATCTTCCTGGTCACACCGGGAAATCGTGATCCGGACGAGACAGGACGGGCTTCCGATCGAGACCCGGTCGCGGGCAACCGCCCCACCTGGGCGTTTTGGCCCCCACGGCCCGGCACGTGACCGACCCCACCACCCACGCGGGCTCCCGAGCCCCGACAATGGGCGGTGTGATCACATCGCCGACGCGCTGTACGCCGGAGCACGCAACGGAGCGTCCCGGTCGCCGGGTACCGGAGCCCTCCCCCTACGTCGACCTCACGCGGGCGGAGTGGAGCGCCCTGCGCGAGCGCACCCCGCTGCCGCTGACGGCGGAGGAGGTCGAGCGGGTCCGCGGCCTCGGCGACGTCATCGACCTCGACGAGGTCCGGGACGTCTACCTGCCGCTCTCGCGCCTGCTGAACCTGTACGTCGGCGCCACCAGCAACCTCCGCGGCACCCTGAACACCTTCCTCGGCGACGCCGGCGGCAACGGCCACGGCGCCCAGCAGGGGACCCCGTTCGTCATAGGCGTCGCCGGATCGGTCGCCGTCGGCAAGTCCACCGTGGCCCGCCTGCTCCAGGCCCTGCTGGCCCGCTGGCCCGAGCACCCGCGCGTCGAGCGGATCACCACGGACGGCTTCCTCTACCCGATGAAGGAGCTCCAGCGCCGCGGCCTGACCTCCCGCAAGGGCTTCCCGGAGTCCTACGACCGGCGCGCGCTCACCAAGTTCGTGGCCGACATCAAGGCCGGCAAGGACGAGGTCACCGCCCCGGTCTACTCGCACCTGATCTACGACATCGTCCCGGACGAGCGGCTCGTCGTCCGCCGCCCGGACATCCTCATCGTCGAGGGGCTCAACGTCCTCCAGCCGGCCCTGCCGGGCAAGGACGGCCGGACCAGGGTCGGCCTCGCCGACTACTTCGACTTCAGCGTGTACGTGGACGCCCGCCCCGAGGACATCGAGCGCTGGTACCTCAACCGGTTCCGCAAGCTGCGCGAGACCGCGTTCCAGAACCCGTTCTCCTACTTCCGCAAGTACACCCAGGTCTCCGAGGAGGAGGCCCTGGAGTACGCGAAGACGATGTGGCGGACCATCAACAAGCCCAACCTGCTGGAGAACGTGGCCCCCACCCGCGGCCGCGCCACCCTGATCGTCCGCAAGGGCCCCGACCACAAGGTCACCAAGCTGAGCCTGCGCAAGCTCTGACGCGCGCCCCGGCGGCTAGTGTGCGGCCATGCTGCATCTGAGGATGATCACCCCGTACGCCGTGACGGACCGGGTGGTGGAGCTGATCGGCGAGGTGGTCGGCACCACCCACCTGGTGGTGCTGCCGGGCGCGGCCCGCGATCCCGAGGGCGATCTGGTCCTCGTCGACGTGGCCCGCGAGGCGGCGGACGAGCTCCTCGCCGAGTTGCGCGCGCTCGGCATCGCCGAGACGGGGTCGATCGCCGTCGAGGACATCGACCTGTCGATCTCCCGGCGCGCCGACGAGGCGGAGGAGGAGGCGCCGGGGGAGGCCGCGGACGCGGTGATCTGGGAGCAGCTGGCGGAGTCCACGCACGAGGAGTCCACCCTCACCATCACCTACGGCGCGTTCATGGTCGTCGCCACGATGATCGCCGCCTGCGGCGTGGTCCTCGACAACGCGATCCTGATCGTGGGCGCCATGGCCGTCGGCCCGGAGTTCGGCCCGCTCGCCGGGATCTGCACGGGCCTGGTGCAGCGGGCTCCGAAGCTGGCGTGGCGCTCGGCGCTGGCCCTGGTCGTCGGCTTCGCCGCGGCGATCGCGGCCACCACCGTGTTCAGCCTGGCCATGGACGCCCTCGGGCTGTTCCACCACGAGATGCTCGACCGGCCCCGCCCGAACACCAGCTTCATCTGGCAGCCCGACCCGTTCTCGTTCGTCGTGGCGGTCCTCGCCGGGGTGGCCGGGATGCTGTCGCTGACCTCGGCACGGGCCGGCGCCCTGGTGGGCGTGGCCATCTCGGTGACGACGGTCCCGGCCGGCGCGAACGCGGCCGTGGCGCTGAGCTACGGCGACGTGGGCCAGATGTGGGGGTCGGCGGAGCAGCTTCTCTTGAACCTGCTGGGCATCGTGGTCTCCGGCTCGCTGACCCTGATCGGCTGGAAACTGCTGTGGCGCACCCAGCACGGGCGGATGCTCCGCCCGCCGGGTGCGCCACACGGCGGTTCCCGCCGATGACCGCGCGGTGAGCGGCTAGCCCAGGGCCGACTTCACCGCGTCGGCGAGCCGGCCGGCGACCGCGCGGGCCTGCTCGATGTCGGCGGCCTCCACCATCACCCGCACGAGCGGCTCGGTGCCCGAGGGGCGCAGCAGCACCCGTCCGGTGGACCCGAGCTCGCGCTCGGCCTCGGTGACCGCGTTGGCCAGCTCGGCGGAGGTGGAGACGCGGGACTTGTCGACGTCCTTGACGTTGATCAGGACCTGCGGCAGCCGCGTCATGATCCCGGCGAGGTCGGCCAGGGAGCGGCCGGTGGCGGCGATCCGGGCGGCCAGCATGAGGCCGGTCAGGGTGCCGTCGCCGGTGGTGGCGTGGTCGAGGATGATCACGTGCCCGGACTGCTCGCCGCCGAGCGCGTAGCCGTGCTCCTTCATCGACTCCAGGACGTACCGGTCGCCGACGGCGGTCTGCACGAGCTGGACGCCCTCCGCCTCCATGGCCAGCTTGAAGCCCAGGTTCGACATGACGGTGGCGACGACGGTGTTCTCGCGCAGCTGTCCGGCCTCGCGCATGGCGAGGGCGAGCACGGCGAGGATCTGGTCGCCGTCGATCTCGTTGCCGTCGGCGTCCACCGCGAGGCAGCGGTCGGCGTCCCCGTCGTGGGCGATGCCCAGGGCCGCCCCGTGCTCGACGACGGCCTGCTTGAGCAGGCCCAGGTGGGTGGAGCCGCAGCCGTCGTTGATGTTCAGGCCGTCGGGCTCGGCACCGATGGTGACGATCTCGGCGCCCGCCCGGGTGAAGGCCTCCGGGGAGACGCGGGCGGCCGCGCCGTGGGCCTCGTCCAGGACGATCTTCAGTCCGTCGAGGCGGTTGGGCAGGACGCCGATCAGGTGGGCGACGTACTTGTCGAAGCCCTCGTCGTAGTCCGAGACCCGGCCGACGCCGGAGCCCGTGGGCCGGTCCCAGGGGGCGCCCGTGCGGTGCTCCTCGTAGACGGACTCGATCCTGTCCTCGAGGTCGTCGGCGAGCTTGTGGCCGCCGCGCGCGAAGAACTTGATGCCGTTGTCGGGCATGGCGTTGTGGCTCGCGGAGAGCATCACGCCGAGGTCGGCGCCCAGCGCACCGGTGAGATACGCCACCGCCGGGGTGGGCAGCACACCGACGCGCAGGACGTCCACGCCGGCACTGGCGAGGCCCGCGACGACCGCGGCCTCCAGGAACTCGCCCGAGGCGCGGGGGTCGCGGCCGACCACCGCGGTGGGGCGGTGGCCCGCGAAGGTGCCCGCCTCGGCCAGTACGTGCGCGGCCGCCACGGAGAGGCCGAGCGCGAGCTCAGCCGTCAGATCCGCGTTGGCGACGCCTCGTACACCGTCCGTCCCGAAGAGTCGTCCCACTGTTGTCCTCCCGAGTTCACGCTTCGCTAGGTGACCGCTAGTGACAGATGTTTGCCGCTTTTGGCGGTAAACGAACCGCCCCGACAGCACAGAGAGTGCTGCCGGGGCGGTTTCGTTGCTGAACAGCAGGCGCAGATTAACGCTTGCTGTACTGCGGAGCCTTACGGGCCTTCTTGAGACCGGCCTTCTTGCGCTCGACCGCACGGTCGTCGCGGGAGAGGAAGCCGGCCTTCTTGAGCGCCGGGCGGTTGTTGTCCACGTCCGCCTCGTTCAGCGCGCGGGCCACGCCGAGGCGCAGGGCGCCGGCCTGACCGGAGACGCCGCCACCCGAGATGCGGGCGATGACGTCGTAACGGCCGTCGAGCTCCAGGAGCTTGAAGGGCTCGTTGACTTCCTGCTGGTGCACCTTGTTGGGGAAGTAGTCCTCAAGGGTGCGACCGTTGATCTTCCACTTGCCGGTGCCCGGAACGATCCGGACGCGGGCGATGGCGTTCTTGCGACGGCCCAGGCCGGCGGCCGGCTGGGGGTCACCGAAGCGACCGGCAAGGGACTCGGAGGTGTAGTCGCCCTCGACGGCGACGTCCGACTCGGTGGTGTACTCCTCGACGCCCTCGAACTCGTCGACGGGGGTCTCGGCGGTGGTCTCGGCCACGATGCTCCTCAGAATTCTCTGTGTTTAGGGGGTGGCCGGAACTACTGCGCGACCTGGGTGATCTCGAACGGCACCGGCTGCTGGGCAGCGTGGGGGTGCTGGTCGCCCGAGTAGACCTTCAGCTTCGAGAGCATCTGACGGCCCAGGGAGTTCTTGGGGAGCATGCCCTTGACGGCCTTCTCGACGGCCTTCTCCGGGTTGTTCGCCAGCAGGTCGTCGTAGCGCACGGAGCGCAGACCGCCCGGGAAACCGGAGTGGCGGTAGGCCATCTTCTGGGAGGCCTTGTTGCCGGACAGGTGAACCTTGTCGGCGTTGATGATGATGACGAAGTCGCCCATGTCCATGTGGGGGGCGTAAGTCGGCTTGTGCTTGCCCTTGAGGAGGGTGGCGGCCTGGGTCGCCAGACGGCCGAGGACGACGTCCTGGGCGTCAATGACGAGCCACTGGCGCGAGATGTCGCCGGGCTTGGGGCTGAACGTACGCACGCGTATGCCTTCGCTTCTTCAGTGGTGGGTCATCCCATAAGGCCTAAGCCCCGCGGGAAGGGTCCTGACAGGGTCACCACGGACGATCACGACAGCCCTCGTTCACATCGGGGACGCACCCGAGTGAAAACCGCTGGTCATCGGTCCGGTGGACCGGCGTAAGGCCCTTTCACGTGAGAATGAGAAAGCCAATACGCATAACAAACCAGCAGGATACCCAAGCAGACCCGTACGGGTCAAAACGCGGTCCGCGATGCCGATGCTGCTGGCGTCGCGGCGCACTCCGGTTCGGTCCTGGGTGGGGACCCCGCAGTTGTTACGGGTTCCAGAGTAACCCGACCTGGGGCCGGCGCACGACGCACCAGCAGGAACGCGAGCCCGCACAGGGTCGCCGCGTCCTTGAACGCACGCCTCTTGTGGGCCAGCTCCGAGGGCCACGGGACCAGCGCCAGCTGGGGCGTCAGGGCCAGCCAGAACAAGGGAGAGCGGGGCATCGACCCCGGCCGCACCCCCGACGCCAGCAGCAGCGGCAGCACCACCAGGAGGTAGTGGTCGAAGGAGGGGCGGGAGACCAGGAATGCGGCGAGCATCACCATGCAGGCCGTCTCCGCGAGCCGCAGCTCTCCCCCGTCCGGCTCGGCGGAATCCGGCCGGCGCCAGCGCCGCCAGGCCCCCCACAGCCCGGCCCCGGCCCCCGCGAAGGCCACCGCCACCGCCACCGGCTGCGGCACCCCCAGCCGGGGCAGCACCGCGATCGGCGAGGCGTCCCACGGCAGCGCGTACCCGTCCTGCCCCTGGAACAGGAACGGCAGCGTCTTGGTGAAGAACAGCGTCGGGCTCGGCATCAGCAGCGCTCCCGCCAGCGACAGCCCCGCCGGCACCGCCACCGCCACCGCCAGCCCCCGCCACCGCCGGGCCAGCACGAACAGCAGCCCGGCCGGCACCAGCATCGGCTTGCAGGCGATCGCCAGCCCCACCACCAGCCCCGCCGCCGCCCAGGACCTGCGGTGCGCCAGCAGCAGCGCCACCGGCAGGGCCGCCGCCGAGACGGCCGTCCAGTTCCCGATCAGCACCAGGTTCAGGTACGGCTTGTAGAGCAGCCCCAGCAGCCCGAGCCCCCCGACCGCGAACCGCGAGCGCGCGGGCACCGAGAACAGCCGCAGCGCCGCCCACCAGCCGAGGGCGATCAGGCCCGAGATCCCGGCCGGCAGCAGCCAGCGCAGCACCCCCTCGGGCACCAGCGCCTCCGGCACCGCCATCAGCACGGCGCTGGGCGGGTACAGGAAGCGCCGGTCCTCGTACGGGGAGACCCCGGCCAGCAGCGCGTCCGCCGCCTTGACCACGAAGGCGTTGTCCGAGCCCCAGTTCGCCCGCAGGCTCGTCGACACCGACGCGGCCAGCAGCACCACCAGCGCCACCGCCCGCCAGGACCGCGGCGCCGGCCGGAGCAGCCAGCCCGTGAGCCGCTCCTCCGTGACCGGCCGGCCACTCCGCGTCAGCCAGATGCGCATGAGCCAGATGCTAGGCCGCAGCCCCACGAAGCCTCCCCGTCGACCCGCCCGGGGGGAGGGTCGGCCCCCTAGCGCTTCCGGTCGACCCTACGTTCGTCCCAGACGGGTTCCTGGGTCTCCCGCACAACACCGTCTGAACCGAAGACCAAGTAACGGTCAAATGTGCGGGCGAACCAGCGGTCGTGGGTCACGCACAGCACCGTGCCCTCGTACGACTCCAGACCGTCCTGCAGGGCCTCGGCCGACTCCAGGTCGAGGTTGTCGGTGGGCTCGTCCAGCAGCAGCGCCGTGGTGCCGGCCAGCTCCAGCAGCAGGATCTGGAACCGCGCCTGCTGGCCGCCCGACAGCCGCTCGAACGGCTGCTCCGCCTGCCGCTCCAGCTCGTAGCGGCGCAGCGCGCCCATCGCCTGGCCCAGGGGCTTGGCCGCCTCCGTCCACAGGATGTCGACGAGCGTGCGGCCGAAAAGCTCCGGATGGGCGTGGGTCTGCGCGAAATGGCCGGGAACCACCCGTGCGCCCAGCTTCCAGTCACCGGTGTGCTTGACGTCCTCGCCCGCCAGCAGCCGCAGGAAGTGCGACTTGCCCGAGCCGTTCGAGCCGAGCACCGCGACCCGCTCCCCGTAGAAGACCTCCAGGGTGAACGGCTTCATCAGGCCGGTCAGCTCCAGGTTCTCCACCGTCAGAGCGCGCACGCCCGTCCGGCCGCCCTTGAGCCGCATCTTGATGTCCTGCTCGCGCGGCGGCTCCGGCGGCGGGCCGGCCTCCTCGAACTTCCTGAAGCGGGTCTGCATCGCGTGGTACCGCGAGGCCATGTCGGGACTGCTCGCCGCCTGGTTGCGCAGCCGCAGCACCAGGGCCCGCAGCCGGGCGTGCTCCTCGTCCCAGCGCCGCTTGAGCTCCTCGAAGCGGGCGAAGCGCTCCTTGCGGGCCTCGTGGTAGGTGCCGAAGCCCGCGCCGTGCACCCAGACGTCGGAGCCCATCGGGCTCGCCTCCAGGCTGATGATCTTCTCGGCGGCCTGGGTCAGCAGCTCCCGGTCGTGGGAGACGAACAGCACCGTCTTGCGGGTGGCCCGCAGCTGCTCCTCCAGCCACCGCTTGCCGGGGACGTCGAGGTAGTTGTCCGGCTCGTCGAGCAGCAGCACCTCGTCCGGCCCGCGCAGCAGCGCCTCCAGGACCAGCCGCTTCTGCTCACCGCCGGAGAGCGTGCGCACCTCGCGGAACTGCGCCTGGTCGTAGGGGATGGCCAGCGCGGCCATCGTGCAGACGTCCCAGAGGGTCTCCGCCTCGTAGCCCTGCACGTCGGCCCAGTCGCTGAGCGCCTGGGCGTAGGCCATCTGCGCGGCCTCGTCGTCGACGGTGAGGATCAGCTCCTCGGCCCGGTCCACGGCCTTCGCCGCCTCCCGGATCCGCGGCTGGGACACCGAGACCAGCAGGTCCCGTACGGTCGTCTCGTCCCGCACCGAGCCCACGAACTGGGACATCACGCCGAGCCCGCCGCTGATGGTGACCCCGCCGCCGTGCGGCTGGAGCTCACCGGAGATCAGCTTGAGCAGGGTGGTCTTGCCGGCGCCGTTGGCCCCCACCAGGGCCACCACCGACCCGTCCCCCACGCGGAAGGAGACGTCGGGGAGCAGGACCCGCCCGTCGGGAAGGTAGTACTCCAGGTGGCTGGCTTCGAGATGTCCCATGCCGGGCATTCTCCCGGTCCGACGGCGCCGGACCCAAACGCAATACGTGCCTAGCAGCAGCCCTTGCCCGGAAGGGTGCGCATGTTCCGCGCCTCCTTGCTGCGGGCGGCGAGCAGCTCGTCCGCCGGGTAGCCGACCTCCTCCAGGGTCAGCCCGTGCGGCTTGACCACGTGCACCGAGGAGTCCCGTACCGCCGCGGCCAGGACCCGGCCGGGCCACTCGACGGGCCGGTGCCCGTCGCCGACGTGCAGCAGGGCACCGACCAGCGAGCGGACCATGTTGTGGCAGAAGGCGTCGGCGCGGACCGTCGCGGTGACGATCCCGTCCTCGCCCCGCTCCCAGCTGAGCTGCTGGAGGGTGCGGATGGTCGTGGCGCCCTCGCGCTTCTTGCAGTACGCCGCGAAGTCGTGCTCGCCGACCAGCGCGGCGGCCGCCTCGTTCATGGCGTCCACGTCCAGCGGCCACTGGTGCCAGAGCACGTGCCCGCGGCGCAGCGGGTCGACCCCGGCCCGGTGGTCGCCGACGCGGTAGGCGTAGCGGCGCCAGATCGCGGAGAAGCGGGCGTTGAAGCCCTCGGGGGCCTCGGCGACCTTCCACACCCGGATGTCGTGCGGGAGGCGCCCGGCGAGGCGGCGCAGCAGCAGCTCGCCGTGCTCGGCCCACACCTCCTGCGCGATGTCGAACTGCGCGACCTGCCCGCGGGCGTGCACGCCGGCGTCGGTGCGCCCGGCGACGGTCAGCTCGACCGGGTCGGGCAGCCGCATCACGGTCTTCAGGGCCGATTCCAGCTCGCCCTGGACGGTCCGCAGCGTCCGCTGCTTCGCCCAGCCGGAGAAGTCCTTGCCGTCGTACGACAGGTCCAGCCGTACCCGGACGTGCCCGGGCTCCACCTCGTCACTCACGTGACAGATCCTCTCAGACGCTCGGAAATGCAGAACGGGCCCGCCCCGGGAAGGGGCGGGCCCGTTCAGAGCCGATCAAGCAAGCGTGATCCCGGGGGATCAGGCCTCCTTGGTCTCCTCGGCGGCGGGGGCCTCGGCAGCGGCCTCGGCCTCCTTCACGGCGCGCTTGGTGGCGGCCTCGGCCTCACCGGTGGCCTGCTGGGCGACCGTGAGGGCCTCGACCAGCTCGATCACGGCCATCGGGGCGTTGTCGCCACGACGGTTGCCGATCTTGGTGATGCGCGTGTAACCACCGGGGCGGTTCTCGTAGCGCGGGGCGATCTCGGTGAACAGCGTGTGCACGATGCTCTTGTCCGTGATCGTCTGCAGCACCAGGCGACGGTTGTGGATGTCGCCCTTCTTGGCCTTGGTGACCAGACGCTCGGCGTAGGGACGCAGGCGGCGGGCCTTGGCCTCGGTGGTGGTGATGCGGCCGTGCTCGAAGAGCGCCTTCGCGAGGTTCGCGAGAAGGTGCTTCTCGTGCGCGGCGGAGCCGCCCAGACGGGCACCCTTAGCGGGACGCGGCATGGTGTTACTCCTTCATATCTGCACCGGCCGTGTCAGGTACCGGTGTCAGTTCCCCCGGGGCGGACGCCCCGGGAAAGTCTTCTTAGTACTGCTCGGTCTCGACGAAACCGGCGTCCGCGTCGTCGTCGGCGCCGAAGGCGTCGGCGGCGGCGGTCGGGTCGAATCCGGGCGGGCTGTCCTTCAGGGCCAGGCCCATGCCGGCGAGCTTCGCCTTGACCTCGTCGATCGACTTCGCACCGAAGTTGCGGATGTCGAGCAGGTCGGCCTCGGAGCGGGCCACGAGCTCACCCACGGAGTGGATGCCCTCGCGCTTGAGGCAGTTGTACGAGCGGACCGTGAGCTCCAGCTCCTCGATCGGCAGCGCCAGGTCGGCGGCCAGGGCCGCGTCCGTCGGCGAGGGGCCCATGTCGATGCCCTCGGCGTCGATGTTGAGCTCGCGCGCCAGACCGAACAGCTCGACCAGGGTCTTGCCGGCGGACGCCATGGCGTCGCGCGGGCGCATGGCCTGCTTGGTCTCGACGTCGACGATGAGCTTGTCGAAGTCGGTGCGCTGCTCGACTCGGGTCGCCTCGACCTTGTAGGTGACCTTCAGAACCGGCGAGTAGATGGAGTCGATCGGGATGCGACCGATCTCCTGGCCCACCTGCTTGTTCTGGACGGCGGAGACGTAGCCGCGACCGCGCTCGACGGTCAGCTCCATCTCCAGCTTGCCCTTGCCGTTGAGCGTGGCGAGGACCAGGTCCGGGTTGTGCACCTCGACACCGGCCGGGGGCGCGATGTCGGCAGCGGTGACCAGGCCGGGACCCTGCTTGCGCAGGTACATCACGACCGGCTCGTCGTGCTCCGAGGAGACGACCAGCTGCTTGATGTTGAGGATGATGTCCGTGACGTCTTCCTTGACGCCCGGCACGGTGGTGAACTCGTGCAGGACCCCGTCCACGCGGATGCTGGTGACAGCGGCACCCGGGATGGAGGACAGGAGGGTACGGCGCAGGGAGTTGCCGAGGGTGTAGCCGAAGCCCGGCTCCAGCGGCTCGATCACGAACCGCGAGCGGTACTCGTCGACGACCTCTTCGGTCAGCGAAGGACGCTGAGCGATAAGCATGTCTGTGTTCCTTCAGTCGTGGACGCCCACTATTTGACGCCCGACATGTACTGCTGGGTACTACAAGGGTACGGGCGGCACGTCCCCCGAAGGGTTCGTGCCGCCCGGACACTCAAGAACGCACAGGTGCGTCCGCTGCGTCAGACGCGGCGACGCTTCGGCGGGCGGCAGCCGTTGTGCGGGGTGGGGGTGACGTCCTGGATCGAGCCGACCTCGAGGCCGGTGGCCTGGAGGGAGCGGATCGCGGTCTCACGGCCGGAGCCGGGACCCTTGACGAAGACGTCGACCTTGCGCATGCCGTGCTCCTGCGCGCGGCGGGCGGCCGACTCGGCGGCCATCTGCGCGGCGAAGGGGGTGGACTTGCGCGAGCCCTTGAAGCCGACGTGGCCGGCGGAGGCCCAGGAGATCACGTTGCCGGACGGGTCCGTGATCGAGACGATCGTGTTGTTGAACGTGCTCTTGATGTGGGCGTGCCCGTGAGCGACGTTCTTCTTTTCCTTGCGGCGCACCTTCTTGGCAGCGCCCTGACGACCCTTGGGGGGCATCTCTTACTCCTACGGGAGGTGGTCGGTCCTACAGCGCAAGACCGCTGAACAGGACTACTTCTTGCCCGGCTTCTTCTTGCCGGCGATCGCGCGACGCGGGCCCTTGCGGGTACGCGCGTTCGTGCTGGTGCGCTGACCGTGCACGGGCAGGCCACGACGGTGGCGGATGCCCTGGTAGCACTGGATCTCGATCTTGCGGCGGATGTCGCCCTGGATCTCGCGGCGGAGGTCACCCTCGGTGCGGAGGTTGGCGTCCACGTACTCGCGGATCTTGACGAGGTCCTCTTCGGCCAGGTCACGAACGCGGGTGTTCGGGTTCACGCCGGTGGAGGCGAGGATCTCCTTGGACCGGGTGCGCCCGATACCGAAGACGTAGGTGAGTGCGATCTCCACACGCTTTTCGCGCGGGATGTCAACACCGGAAACGCGTGCCATTCAATGGCTCCTGTGTGTTCGGGGGTCTGCAACAGAACCGCTCCCGACCGCCGACCGCCCGTATGGGCGGTGGTACGTCCGGGTCCCCGGCCCCCGCCGGAGGTGCCGCCGGCCCCTGGGGGCTGGGCGGGTTCTGCTTATGTACGTTTTCTTACGTCGCGCGAAGAACTGCGGAAGGCAGGTCGGTCGGCGTGCGTCAGCCCTGGCGCTGCTTGTGGCGCAGGTTGTCGCAGATGACCATGACCCGGCCGTGACGGCGGATCACCTTGCACTTGTCGCAGATCTTCTTGACGCTCGGCTTGACCTTCATGTTGGTGAGGTTCTCCGGGTCAGTGCCACCACCCGCGCCGGAGCGGGGTGCGGGGGCAAGATCTACTTGTATCGGTAGACGATCCGGCCACGCGTCAGGTCGTACGGAGACAGCTCCACAACGACCCGGTCATCGGGAAGGATGCGGATGTAGTGCATACGCATCTTGCCGCTGATGTGCGCGAGGACCTTGTGACCGTTCTGGAGTTCCACCTTGAACATGGCGTTCGGGAGGGACTCGATCACGGTGCCCTCGATCTCGATGGCACCTTGCTTCTTGGCCACGCTTCGCCTTTCGAATCGGCTACCTTGATCAGCTCACGGACATGCGAATGCACGTAAGCCGACGAGTCAGTCTACGTCAGGGCACCCAGAAAGACGAATCCGGAAAGTTTGCCCCAGAGTCTAGATCATTAACCGGCTGCTAGCCGAGGGGGTCCGGCGCCGTGGTGACGCCGTATTCCGCGAGCTTCGCCTTGCCGCAGTCCGGGCTGGTCAGGACGATCGGACCGGCCTCCGTGACGGCCACCGAGTGCTCCCAGTGCGAGGACCAGGTGCCGTCCGTGGTGATGACCGTCCAGTCGTCGGCGAGTACCTCCGTCTGGGCGGTGCCCAGGGACACCATCGGCTCGATCGCCAGGCAGACGCCCGGGACCAGCTTGATGCCCTTGCCCCGCTTGCGCGAGACGTAGTTCAGCAGGTGGGGGTCCATGTGCATCTCGGTGCCGATGCCGTGGCCGCCGTAGTCCTCGATGATCCCGAACTTGCCGAGGCTGTGCTCACCGGTGGACGGGCGGGGCTGGCGCTTGATGTAGCCCTCGATCGCCTTCGAGATGTCCACGAGGCGGTTGCCCGCCTTCATGGCCGCGATGCCGGCCCACATCGACTCCTCGGTCACCCGGGAGAGCTCGACCAGCTCCGGAGCGTGACCGGTGCCCACGAAGGCCGTGTACGCCGCGTCCCCGTGCCAGCCGTCCACGATGGCGCCGGCGTCGATGGAAATGATGTCGCCGTCCTTGAGGACCGTCTTGTCGTCCGGGATGCCGTGGACGACGACCTCGTTCACCGAGGTGCAGATGGTCGCGGGGAAGCCGCCGTAGCCGAGGAAGTTCGACTTGGCCCCGGCGTCCGCGATGACCTTGCGGGCCACCATGTCCAGGTCCCGCGTCGTGGCGCCCGGCACGGCCGCCTCACGGGTCGCCGCGTGGATCGCGGCGACGACCAGCCCTGCCTCGCGCATCTTCGCGATCTGCTCGGGGGTCTTCAGCTGAACCATGAACGGGACCTTCCACCTTCGAAAACGGGTCTTTTCAACAGTACGGCCGCGATGCCCTAGGGACACCGCGGCCGTACCGGCACGACAGGGGGGTGACTACTTCTTCAGGGCGTCCATCGCCCGCTTGGTGATCTCGTGCACCTCGCCGAGGGCGGAGATGGTCACCAGCAGACCCTGGGCCTTGTAGTAGTCGATGATCGGCTCGGTCTGCGTGTGGTAGACCTCCAGCCGGTTGCGGACCGTGGCCTCGGAGTCGTCGTCGCGCTGGTAGAGCTCGCCCTCGCACTTGTCGCAGACGCCGTCGACCTTCGGCGCCGCGTAGATCACGTGGAAGACGTGCGCGGAGTCGCGGCGGCAGATCCGGCGGCCGGCGATGCGCTTGACGACCTCGTCCTCCTCGACCTCCAGGTCGAGGACGGCGTCCAGCTTCATGCCGGCACCGGTCAGCATCTCGTCCAGCGCCTCGGCCTGGGCCACGTTGCGCGGGAAGCCGTCGAGCAGGAAGCCGCCCGCGGCGTCCGACTGCTCCATGCGGTCCTTGGCCATGCCGATGGTGATCTCGTCCGGGACGAGCTCGCCGGCGTCCATGAACGCCTTGGCGCGCACGCCCAGGTCCGTGCCCTGGCTGATGTTGGCGCGGAAGAGGTCGCCCGTGGAGATGTGCGGGATCGACAGGTTCTTGGCGAGGAACGCGGCCTGCGTTCCCTTGCCCGCCCCGGGGGGTCCGACGAGGACGATTCGCATCAGCGGAGGAACCCTTCGTAGTTGCGCTGCTGGAGCTGGCTCTCGATCTGCTTCACGGTTTCCAGACCCACACCCACGATGATCAGGATGCTCGTCCCGCCGAACGGGAAGTTCTGGTTCGCTCCGAAGCCGGCCAACGCCATTGTCGGCACTAGAGCGATGAGACCCAGGTACAGCGAGCCCGGCCAGGTGATCCGGTTGAGTACGTAGCTCAGGTACTCAGCGGTGGGCCGGCCGGCGCGGATGCCCGGGATGAACCCACCATACTTCTTCATGTTGTCGGCAACTTCCTCGGGGTTGAACGAGATCGCCACGTAGAAGAACGCGAAGAAGACGATCAGGAGGAAGTAGGCGGCGATGTAGTACGGGTGGTCGCCCTTGACGAAGTGCTTCTGGATCCAGGTCGCCCAGCCGGCGGTCGAACCGCTGAACTGCACGATCAGGGCCGGGATGTACAGCAGCGACGAGGCGAAGATGACCGGGATGACACCGGCCTGGTTCACCTTGAGCGGGATGTAGGTGGACGTGCCCCCGTAGGCGCGGCGCCCGATCATGCGCTTCGCGTACTGGACCGGGATCCTGCGCTGGGCCTGCTCGACGAAGACCACGAGGGCCACCATCGCGAGACCGACGAGGATGACGACGGCGAACTCCACCCAGCCATCAGCGATCTTGCCCTGGAGCTTGATCGTCCAGAGAGCGGTCACGAAGCCGGCCGCGATCGAGATGAACATCAGGATCGACATGCCGTTGCCGATGCCGCGGTCGGTGATGAGCTCACCGAGCCACATGACGATGCAGGTACCGGCGGTCATGGTGACCACCATGGTGATCGTGGTGAAGATCGAGCGGTCCGGGACGATCTCGCGAGCGACCGGGCAGGTGCCGAACAGGGCGCCGGTGCGCGCGGTGGCGACCAGGCCGGTGCCCTGGAGGATCGCGAGCGCGACCGTCAGATAGCGCGTGTACTGAGTGATCTTCGAGGTGCCGGCCTGTCCCTCTTTCTTGAGGTTCTCCAGCTTCGGGATGACCACGGTCAGCAGCTGCAGGATGATGCTCGCGGTGATGTACGGCATGATGCCGAGCGCGAAGATCGTGATCTGCAGCAGCGCACCGCCGCTGAACATGTTGACCAGACCGAAGAGGCTGTTGCTGCTCCCCATCTGGTCCACACAGATCTGAACGTTCTTGTAGCTCACGCCGGGTACCGGGATGTGGGACCCGAGCCGATACAGCACGATGATGCCGAGCGTGAAGAGCAGCTTCTTGCGCAGGTCGGGCGTCTTGAACGCCCGGGCGAACGCGGTGAGCACGGTGCCTCCTGCGACCCCCGCGCTACTGCGTCAGAGGTGACGGTCTGAGGATCGACGATTACGTACAAGCAAAGGTGCAGGCCACCTTACCGGCGACTGCGCCCCCCGTGGAACGACCAACCGGGGATGCCCCATATGTGAGGCATCCCCGGTCGGGTTTTAGCTATTTGTCACTGAGTTCGTCTTAGACGAGCTCGGTCACGGAACCGCCGGCGGCGGCAATCTTCTCCTTGGCGGAGGCGGAGACGGCGTCAACCGAAACCGTCAGCGCCACGGAGATCTCGCCCTGACCCAGGACCTTGACGAGGCTGTTCTTGCGAACCGCGCCCTTGGCGACCAGGTCGGCCACCGTGACCTCTCCACCCTCGGGGTAGAGGGCACCGAGCTTGTCCAGGTTCACGACCTGGAACTCGGTGCGGAACGGGTTCTTGAAGCCCTTCAGCTTCGGCAGGCGCATGTGGAGGGGCATCTGGCCACCCTCGAAGCGCTGCGGAACCTGGTAGCGGGCCTTCGTACCCTTGGTACCACGACCAGCCGTCTTACCCTTCGACGCCTCACCACGACCGACACGGGTCTTCGCGGTCTTGGCACCGGGGGCGGGACGGAGGTTGTGAGCCTTCAGCGGGCTGTTCTCAGCCATGATTAGTCAACCTCCTCAACCGTCACGAGGTGGCGGACGGTGTGCACCATGCCGCGGAACTCGGGGCGGTCCTCCTTGACGACCACGTCGTTCAGGCGCTTGAGCCCGAGCGAACGAAGGGTGTCGCGGTGGTTCTGCTTGCTGCCGATGTACGACTTCGTCTGCGTGATCTTGAGGCGGGCCATCAGACACCCGCCCCAGCACGCGCACGAAGGAGAGCCGCGGGGGCGACGTCCTCGAGGGGCAGACCACGGCGAGCCGCGATCTCCTCGGGACGCTGCAGGCCCTTGAGGGCCTCCACGGTCGCGTGCACGATGTTGATCGCGTTGTCGGAGCCGAGCGACTTCGACAGGATGTCGTGAACGCCGGCGCACTCCAGAACGGCGCGCACCGGGCCACCGGCGATAACACCGGTACCGGGGGAAGCAGGCTTCAGCAGGACAACGCCGGCCGCCTTCTCGCCCTGGATCGGGTGCGGGATGGTGCCCTGGATGCGGGGAACCTTGAAGAAGTTCTTCTTGGCTTCCTCGACGCCCTTGGCGATGGCCGCGGGAACTTCCTTGGCCTTGCCGTAACCGACACCTACGGTGCCGTCACCGTCACCCACCACGACGAGCGCGGTGAAGCTGAAGCGACGACCACCCTTGACAACCTTGGCGACGCGGTTGATCGCGACAACGCGCTCAACGTAAGCGGTCTTCTCGGCGGCAGCGCCACCGTCGCGACCCTTCCGGTCCCGCCGCTCGCCGCCACCGGCACCGCTGCCGCGGCGCTGGGGTCCAGCCATTGGATTACCTCTCTCTGTTACGTCCGTGAGTCCCGGAACCGGGGCTTAGAACTTCAGCCCGGCTTCGCGGGCGGCGTCAGCCAGAGCGGCAATGCGCCCGGCGTATCGGTTGCCACCGCGGTCAAAGACGACGGTCTCGACGCCGGCAGCCTTCGCACGCTCGGCGACGAGCGCGCCGACGGCCTGGGCCTGGGCGCTCTTGTCGCCTTCGCCACCGCGGATCGAAGCGTCCAGGGTCGACGCGGACGCCAGGGTGTGGCCCTGGAGGTCGTCGATGACCTGAGCAACGATGTTGCGGTTCGAACGCGTCACGACGAGGCGCGGACGCTCCGCCGTACCCGAGACGTTCTTGCGGATGCGGATGTGGCGGCGAGCCTTGGCAGCGCGCTTGTACGCGTCGCCCTTGGCGATCTTCACACCGTATGCCATGGCTACTTACCAGCCTTTCCGACCTTGCGGCGGATGACCTCGCCGGCGTACTTGACACCCTTGGCCTTGTACGGGTCGGGCTTCCGCAGCTTGCGGATGTTGGCGGCGACCTCGCCGACCTTCTGCTTGTCGATGCCCTCGACCGAGAACTTGGTCGGAGACTCGACCTTGAACGAGATGCCCTCGGGCGCCTCGACCAGGATCGGGTGGCTGTAGCCGAGCTGGAACTCCAGGTCGGAGCCCTTCGCGGCCACGCGGTAACCGACACCGCTGATCTCGAGAGCCTTGACGTAACCCGCGGTCACGCCGGTGATCATGTTCGCCACCAGCGTGCGGGACAGGCCGTGCAGGGCCTTGTTCTGACGCTCGTCGTTCGGGCGGGTGACGTTCAGGACGCCGTCCTCACCCTTGACGATCTCGATCGGCGCCTTGACGACGTGCGTGAGGGAACCCTTGGGGCCCTTCACGGCGACCGTCTGGCCATCGATGGTGACGTCCACACCGGCGGGAACCTGGATGGGGAGCTTGCCGATTCGCGACATTGCTTTTCCTCCGTTCCCGACTACCAGACGTAGGCGAGGACTTCCCCACCTACGCCCTTCTTGCCTGCCTGCTGACCGGTCAGGAGACCGTGCGACGTGGAGATGATCGCCACGCCCAGGCCACCGAGGACCTTCGGCAGGTTGGTGGACTTCGCGTACACGCGCAGACCGGGCTTCGAGATCCGCTTGATGCCCGCGATGGAGCGCTCACGGTTCGGCCCGAACTTCAGCTCGAGGACGAGGTTCTTGCCGACCTCGGCGTCCTCGACCTTCCAGCCGGTGATGAAACCCTCCTGCTTGAGGATCTCCGCGATGTGCGACTTGATCTTGCTGTGCGGCATCACGACGGTGTCGTGGTACGCCGAGTTAGCGTTACGCAGACGCGTGAGCATGTCTGCGATCGGGTCAGTCATGGTCATGAAAGTGGCCTTCGGCCTCTCTCGCCGGGGTTTCCTGTATGCGCCATCCCTCTCCCCACTCGGTGGCGGGACGGGTGCGGCACGGGGACCTACGGCGTAGTAAGTCGATAGGGCGGCGGACGCCCAACCCCACAAGCCTACGGCATGCGGGCAGGGCGGTCCGCCGACCTGATGCTTACCGAGAGCGTCTGGAAAACCTCAACACCCAAAGGGTGAGGGGGGTTTACCAGGAGCTCTTGGTCACGCCCGGCAGCTCGCCACGGTGAGCCATCTCACGGAGGCACACGCGGCAGAGGCCGAACTTGCGGTACACGGAGTGGGGGCGACCGCAGCGCTGGCAGCGGGTGTACGCACGCACACCGAACTTGGGCTTGCGGGCAGCCTTCGCGATGAGAGCCTTCTTCGCCATCTCGCTTACGCCTCCTTGAAGGGGAAGCCGAGGTGACGGAGGAGCGCGCGGCCCTCAGCGTCGTTGGTCGCCGTGGTCACCACGGTGATGTCCATACCCCGGGTACGGTCGATCTTGTCCTGGTCGATCTCGTGGAACATGACCTGCTCGGTGAGACCGAAGGTGTAGTTGCCACGGCCGTCGAACTGCTTCGGCGACAGACCACGGAAGTCACGGATACGCGGCAGCGCGAGCGACAGCGTACGGTCCAGGAACTCCCACATGCGGTCACCACGGAGGGTGACGTGGCAGCCGATCGGCTGACCCTCACGCAGCTTGAACTGCGCGATGGACTTGCGGGCCTTCGTGACGGCCGGCTTCTGACCGGTGATCGTCGTCAGGTCGCGGATGGCACCGTCGATCAGCTTCGAGTCACGGGCGGCGTCGCCGACACCCATGTTCACGACGATCTTGACGAGGCCGGGAATCTGCATGACGTTCTCGTAGGAGAACTCTTCACGCATCTTGCCCGCGATCTCCTCGCGGTACTTCGTCTTCAGACGCGGAGTGGTAGCCATCAGATGTCCTCACCCGTGCGCTTGGCAACGCGGATCTTGTTGCCCTCGTCGTCGAAGCGGAAACCGACGCGGGTGACGACCTTCTTGCCGTCCTTCTCCACGACCAGCTGGACGTTGGACACGTGGACGGGGGCCTCGGTGATCACGATGCCGCCGGCCTGGTTCTG
This sequence comes from Streptomyces sp. NPDC089915, assembly GCF_040684675.1. Classification (NCBI taxonomy): domain Bacteria; kingdom Bacillati; phylum Actinomycetota; class Actinomycetes; order Kitasatosporales; family Streptomycetaceae; genus Streptomyces; species Streptomyces sp. NPDC089915. Next base: position 24,540 of record NZ_JBFBGN010000060.1, read on the forward strand.
CCCAGCCTTGGTGTGCTTCTTGACCCGGTTGACACCCTCGACCAGGACGCGGGACTCGGTCGGGAAGGCCGCGATGACCTTGCCCTGCTTGCCCTTGTCCTTACCGGTGATGACCTGGACCAGGTCGCCCTTCTTGATCTTCATGCTTACAGCACCTCCGGCGCGAGCGAGATGATCTTCATGAACTTCTTCTCGCGCAGCTCACGGCCGACGGGGCCGAAGATACGGGTGCCGCGAGGGTCGCCGTCGTTCTTCAGAATGACGGCGGCGTTCTCGTCGAAGCGGATGTACGAGCCGTCCTGGCGGCGGCGCTCCTTGACGGTGCGAACGATGACCGCCTTGACGACGTCACCCTTCTTCACGTTGCCGCCGGGGATCGCGTCCTTGACGGTGGCGACGATGACGTCACCGATGCCCGCGTAGCGGCGACCGGAGCCACCGAGAACACGGATGCAAAGGATCTCCTTGGCACCAGTGTTGTCGGCGACACGCAGTCGCGACTCCTGCTGGATCACGTCTATCTCCTGTTTGTCTGCCGGTTCCCGGCCGGGGCTCCGTTGCGGAGCCCCGGCCGAGCCTGGCGGAACGAATCCGGGGGAAGCCCCCCGGAGTGATTACTTGGCCTTCTCGAGGATCTCGACGATGCGCCAGCGCTTGCTCGCCGACAGCGGACGCGTCTCCATGATGAGGACGCGGTCGCCGACGCCGGCAGCGTTCTGCTCGTCGTGAGCCTTGAGCTTGTTCGTACGACGGATGACCTTGCCGTACAGCGCGTGCTTGACGCGGTCCTCGACGGCGACGACGACGGTCTTGTCCATCTTGTCGCTGACGACCAGACCCTCGCGGGTCTTGCGGAAGCCGCGCTCGGTCTTCTCAGTCACGTTGTTCTCGCTCATCAGGCGCTCTCCACCGTCTCGATACCGAGCTCACGCTCGTGCATCAGGGTGTAGATGCGAGCGATGTCCTTACGGACGGACTTGAGCCGGCCGTTGTTCTCCAGCTGACCGGTGGCAGCCTGGAAACGGAGCTTGAACAGCTCCTCCTTGGCCTCGCGCAGCTTGGCAACGAGCTCCTCGTTGCCGAGCTCGCGGAGCTCGGACGCCTTGGTTCCCGTCGCCATCACGACTCACCTGCCTCGCGCTTGACGATGCGGCACTTCATCGGCAGCTTGTGGGCCGCACGAGTGAGAGCCTCACGCGCAATCTTTTCGTTCGGGTAGGACAGCTCGAACATGACCCGGCCCGGGTGCACGTTCGCGATCCACCACTCCGGGGAACCCTTACCGGAACCCATGCGGGTCTCGGCGGGCTTCTTCGTCAGCGGACGGTCCGGGTAGATGTTGATCCAGACCTTGCCGCCACGCTTGATGTGGCGGGTCATCGCGATACGAGCCGCCTCGATCTGGCGGTTCGTCACGTAGGCGGGGGTGAGCGCCTGGATGCCGTACTCGCCGAACGAGACCTCAGTACCGCCCTTGGCCATACCGCTGCGCTTCGGGTGGTGCTGCTTGCGGTGCTTGACCCTACGAGGGATCAGCATGTCGGTCAGGCCTCCGTTCCGGTGCTCTCAGCCGGAGCGGCGGCGGGAGCGTCGGCCTTGGGGGCCTCGGCACCAGCAGCCTGCTGCGGCTTGCGGCCACCACGGCCGCCGCGCTCGCCACCACGGCCACCACGGCCGGCGGGACGGTCGCCAGCGCCGGCGCCACGGGCCGGGCGGTTACCCGCACGGGCCGCAGCGTTCTCGGCGCGAACCTCGGCGATGTTCTTGACGTCGCCCTTGTAGATCCAGACCTTCACGCCGATACGGCCGAAGGTGGTCTTGGCCTCGAAGAAGCCGTAGTCCACGTTCGCGCGCAGCGTGTGCAGCGGCACACGACCCTCGCGGTAGAACTCGGAGCGGGACATCTCGGCGCCGCCGAGACGGCCGCCGCACTGGATCTTGATGCCCTTGGCGCCGGCCTTCATGGTGCCCTGCATGCTCTTGCGCATGGCACGACGGAAGGAGACGCGGGAGGAGAGCTGCTCGGCGACGGCCTGAGCAACCAGCTGAGCGTCGAGCTCGGGGTTCTTGACCTCGAGGATGTTCAGCTGGACCTGCTTGCCCGTGAGCTTCTCGAGGTCACCGCGGATGCGGTCGGCCTCGGCGCCGCGGCGGCCGATGACGATGCCGGGACGAGCGGTGTGGATGTCCACACGCACGCGGTCACGGGTGCGCTCGATCTCAACCTTCGAGATGCCGGCGCGCTCCATGCCGGACGTCATCATCCGACGGATGGCGACGTCTTCCTTGACGTAGTCCTTGTACAGCTTGTCGGCGTACCAGCGGGACTTGAAGTCCGTGGTGATGCCGAGTCGGAACCCGTGCGGGTTTACCTTCTGGCCCATTACCGGGAACCTTCCTTGCTGCTGACGACCACGGTGATGTGGCTGGTCCGCTTGCGGATCCGGTAGGCACGGCCCTGGGCACGCGGACGGAACCGCTTCAGGGTCGGGCCCTCGTCCACGTACGCCTCGCTGATGACCAGCGTGGAGGCGTCCGGGTGGTTGTAGTTGTGCGCGGCGTTGGCAATGGCGCTGTCCAGCACCTTGCCGACCGGCACGCTCGCGGCCTGCGGGGCGAAACGCAGGACCGCCTGAGCCTCCGTGGCATCCATGCCACGGATGAGGTCCACCACGCGGCGGGCCTTCATGGGCGTGACGCGGATGTACCGCGCCTGGGCCCTGGCTTCCATGGTTGTCCCTTCGGTGTTAGTCATAGTCGTAACCACCCCGCTACTAGCGGCGCTTCGACTTCCGGTCGTCCTTGACGTGGCCGCGGAAGGTGCGAGTCGGCGAGAACTCGCCGAGCTTGTGGCCGACCATCGACTCGGTGACGAACACCGGGACGTGGGTCTTGCCGTTGTGCACCGCGATGGTGTGACCCAGCATGCTGGGGATGATCATCGAGCGACGGGACCAGGTCTTGATGACGTTCTTGGTGCCGGCTTCGTTCTGGGCGTCCACCTTCTTTACGAGGTGGTCGTCGACGAAGGGCCCCTTCTTGAGACTGCGCGGCATCTAAACCCGCTCCTAGCGCTTCTTGTTCGTCTTGCGGCGGCGGACGATGTACTTGCTCGAAGCCTTCTTCGGCGAGCGAGTACGACCCTCCTTCTGACCCCACGGGGAGACCGGGTGGCGACCACCACTGGTCTTGCCCTCACCACCACCGTGCGGGTGGTCAACCGGGTTCATCGCGACACCGCGGACGGTCGGGCGAACGCCCTTCCAGCGCATGCGGCCGGCCTTGCCCCAGTTGATGTTCGACTGCTCGGCGTTGCCGACCTCGCCGACCGTGGCGCGGCAGCGCGCGTCGACGAGACGGATCTCACCGGACGGCATGCGGAGGTGGGCCATCACGCCCTCCTTCGCGAGCAGCTGCACGGAGGCACCGGCGGAACGCGCGAACTTGGCGCCGCCACCGGGGCGGAGCTCGATCGCGTGGATCGTGGTACCGACCGGGATGTTGCGGAGCGCGAGGTTGTTGCCCGGCTTGATGTCGGCCGTGGGGCCGTTCTCAATCCGGTCACCCTGCTGCAGACCGCGCGGCGCGATGATGTAGCGCTTCTCGCCGTCGGCGTAGTGCAGCAGCGCGATGCGCGCGGTGCGGTTGGGGTCGTACTCGATGTGCGCGACCTTGGCCGGCACGCCGTCCTTGTCGTGACGACGGAAGTCGATCACGCGGTAGGCGCGCTTGTGGCCACCGCCCTGGTGGCGAACGGTCACACGACCGGTGTTGTTACGGCCGCCCTTGCTGTGCAGGGGGCGGACCAGCGACTTCTCCGGCGTGGACCGCGTGATCTCGACAAAGTCGGCGACGCTGGAGCCACGACGGCCCGGGGTCGTCGGCTTGTACTTGCGGATACCCATTTCTCAGTCCTCGTCCGATTCCGGACGACTAGACCTCCGTTAGGAGGCCTGGCCGCCGAAGATGTCGATACGGTTGCCCTCGGCAAGGGTCACGATGGCGCGCTTGGTGTTGGCGCGCTTGCCGAAACCGGTCTTGGTGCGCTTGCGCTTACCCTGACGGTTGATCGTGTTGACCCCGGTGACCTTGACCGAGAAGACCGCCTCGACGGCCTGCTTGATCTGGGTCTTGTTGGCGCCGGGCGCGACGATGAACGTGTACTTGTTCTCGTCCAGCAGCGCGTAGCTCTTCTCCGAGACGACCGGCTTGATCAGCAGGTCGCGCGGGTCGGTGAAGGTCTTGCTGGTAACGGTCGCCTCAGACATCAGGCCTCGTTCCCTTCGGTCTCATCGGCCTTGGGGCCAGACACGAAGGACTCGAGCGCGGCCTGGGTGAAGACCACGTCGTCAGAGACGATCACGTCGTACGTGTTCAGCTGGCCCGGCTCCAGGATGTGAACCTGGGGCAGGTTGCGGGCGGACAGCCACGCCAGCTCGTCAGAGCGCTCGGCGACCAGGAGCAGGTTCTTGCGCTCCGAGATCTTGCCGAACAGCGTCTTCGCGGCCTTGGTGGAGGCGGCACCCTCGACCACGCCGGTGACGACGTGGATGCGGGAGTGACGCGCACGGTCCGAGAGGGCACCGCGGAGGGCGGCGGCCTTCATCTTCTTCGGGGTGCGCTGCGAGTAGTCACGCGGCTGCGGGCCGTGGACGACGCCACCGCCGGCGAACTGCGGAGCGCGGGTCGAACCCTGACGGGCGCGGCCGGTGCCCTTCTGGCGGTACGGCTTCTTGCCACCACCACGGACTTCGCCACGGGTCTTGGTCTTGTGCGTGCCCTGACGGGCAGCGGCCAGCTGGGCGACGACGACCTGGTGGATCAGCGGAACGCTGGTCTTCGCGTCGAAGATCTCCGCGGGGAGCTCGACGGTACCGGCCTTGTCGCCAGCCGGCGAAAGGATGTCAATGGTGCTCATTACCTCAAGCCCCCTTGGCCGCGGTACGGACCAGGACGAGGCCGCCGTTCGGACCGGGGACCGCGCCCTTGATGAGGAGCAGACCCTTCTCCGCGTCAACCGCGTGGATGGTCAGGTTCTGGGTGGTGACGCGCTCGTTACCCATGCGACCGGCCATGCGCATGCCCTTGAAGACACGCCCAGGGGTGGCGCAGCCACCGATCGAACCGGGGGAGCGGTGCTTGCGCTGCACACCGTGACCGGCGCCGAGGCCCCGGAAGTTGTGGCGCTTCATGACACCGGCGAAGCCCTTGCCCTTGCTGTTGCCCGTGACGTCAACCTTGACGCCGGACTCGAACACGGCAGCCGTGATCTCCTGGCCGAGCGTGTACTCGCTGGCGTCGGAGGTACGGAGCTCCACCAGGTGGCGGCGCGGGGTCACGTCGGCCTTGGCGAAGTGGCCCTTGAGGGGCTTGTTCACCTTGCGCGGGTCGATCTCGCCGAAGGCGATCTGGACCGACTCGTAGCCGTCGATGTCGTTGGTACGGACCTGGGTGACAACACAGGGCCCGGCCTTGACGACGGTCACCGGGACGACACGGTTGTTCTCGTCCCAGACCTGGGTCATGCCGAGCTTCTCGCCCAGGACGCCCTTGATCTGCTTTGCCATCTTCTCGACGCCTCTCAGAGCTTGATCTCGATGTCAACGCCGGCCGGAAGGTCCAGGCGCATCAGCGAGTCAACGGTCTTGGGCGTCGGGTCGAGGATGTCGATCAGGCGCTTGTGCGTGCGCATCTCGAAGTGCTCGCGCGAGTCCTTGTACTTGTGCGGCGACTTGATGACGCAGTACACGTTCTTCTCAGTGGGCAGCGGCACCGGGCCCGCGACCGACGCACCAGTGCGGGTCACCGTCTCGACGATCTTCTTCGCCGAGGAGTCGATGACCTCGTGGTCGTAGGCCTTGAGCCGGATGCGGATCTTCTGTCCCGCCATGGCTACTCCGTAGTCCTGTCTCGTGTGGAAACGCTCTGGCTCCCGGTCGGCCGCGGAACGGGGTTCCGCTGCCTCTCCTCCGACCCACGCGGTCGGGCGTGTCGCACTCCCTCCGAGAAAATCCCCATACGGGAACTCCCTCATCAAAGGGGGTGCGGCCCTGAGCCGCGCATCGGGGGAGAAACACCCACCGAGTGCCTGGTGCGGACCGTGCTGACACTTCCCAGAAGATTCCCGTACGTCCGTCCTCATTGCTGCCCCGAGAGGCAGATTAAGGACGACGAGTACCGTGGGACTCGCTTCCGGTCCTCCCGGCGGGAGGCGCGCAGCATCGGCACACAGCCGAGCAACTTGAGTAGTCTGCCATACGAGACACGTACCTGGCCAATCGGGCCGAAGAGAATACCCCGCCGAGCGATCACGTCAAACCGCGGCACGCGACGGGGATCCCTGGTCAGGACCGGTCAGGACCGTGAGGCGGTCCTGCACCCCTCGGAATGGACGGGGCCGGTTCGGTCGTACGGGTCCGTGAGCTCTCCCGAGGCCTTCGTTCCGCTCGGCGGCTCCTGCGGGAAGTCCGGGTGCAGGAAGCCCCCGGTCGCCTCGCACTGCACGTTCGACCACTCCGAGTCGTACTTCCGCAGCTGGAGCCGACCCTCGGTGGTGTCCCAGCGCGCGGGGTCGAGCAGCGCGAAGGTGACCTGGCGGCGCACGATGGTCCGCTGCACGCTGCCGTCCCCCTTCGTCATGGGGTGGACGAAGGTGTAGTCCGTCACCACGAGGGCCTCCCCCGGCTCGCCCGCCTCCACGCGCATGCTGCCGTTCACCTTGACCACGTCACCGGCCGGCCGGACCTCCGCCGGGTCGAACCGGGTGAACAGGGTGACCGGGGAGTTCTCCGTGCCCGGCTGTGCGAGGGAGCGCTCCACGCGCTGCGGAACCTCGGGCTGGCGCGGGTCCAGCAGCTCCAGGGCCGCCCTGGGACGCTCCCCGCGCAGCACCGCCGGGTCCAGGTTGGACGCCACCAGGAACTGCTTGGCCTTCGCCAGCCCCTGGGCGACCTGCGCCTCGCCCAGCCCGCCGACGGCGGTGGCGGCCGGCACCTCGATGGCCGCCGCCCCCTCGGCCCACCGCGCGGCCGGCGAACCGCGGAAGGGGTCCTTCAGCGTCGGCCGGTCCGGGTGCGCGGCCTCCCGGCGGGCCTCCGCCTTCCCCGTCAGCCGGTCGATGACCAGCTCCGGCCGCAGGGCCACCAGCGCGAGCCCCGCGATGACGGCGATCGCCGCCGCGGCCTTGAGCCGCCGCTTGCCCCGCCCGCGGCCCTCCATCTCCTGCCAGGCGGGCCCCGCACGCCAGCCGGGCGGGTCCCCCGCGCCCGGCTTGGGCCCCCGGCCGAACCGGCGCCGGCCCGTCCGCGTCCGTTCCTCCTCCTCGCGCCGCAGCCGTGCGGTGACCATCCGCGCCCGCGCCGACGGCTCCTTCGGCGCGCCGGCGCCCTCCCGCGCGACCTCCTCGCTGAAGCGCGCCCACTCCTCGTCGGATATCTCCGACCGCCCGTCGCCCTGCCGGTCCATGCTTCCCACCCCTGAACGTCCCTCACTCACACGGAAGGGCCCCTCCCCCGCCGCCGGAGCGGTGGGGAAGGGGCCCTCACGTCAAACATGGTGCCCGCTGGTGCGAGCTACCAGGTCAGAACACGAATTACTTCGTGATCTTGGTGACCTGGCCGGCGCCGACCGTACGACCACCCTCACGGATGGCGAACTTCAGGCCCTCCTCCATGGCGACCGGCTGGATCAGCGCGACCGTCATGTCGGTGTTGTCGCCCGGCATGACCATCTCGGTGCCCTCGGGGAGGGTCACGACGCCGGTCACGTCCGTGGTACGGAAGTAGAACTGCGGGCGGTAGTTGTTGAAGAACGGGGTGTGACGGCCACCCTCGTCCTTCGACAGGATGTACGCGGCGGCCTCGAACTCGGTGTGCGGCGTGACCGAACCGGGCTTGATGATGACCTGGCCGCGCTCGACGTCCTCGCGCTTGATGCCACGGAGGAGCAGACCGACGTTCTCACCGGCCTGGCCCTCGTCGAGCAGCTTGCGGAACATCTCGATGCCGGTGACCGTGGTGGTGGTCTTCTCCTGCTTGATGCCGATGATGTCAACGGTCTCGTTGACCTTCAGGACACCACGCTCGATGCGGCCGGTGACGACGGTGCCACGACCGGTGATCGTGAAGACGTCCTCGACGGGCATCAGGAACGGCTTGTCGGTGTCACGCGGCGGGGTCGGGATGGCCTCGTCCACGGCGTCCATCAGGCCGAGGAGCTTGTCGCCCCACTCCTTGTCGCCCTCGAGCGCCTTGAGCGCGGAGACCTGGACGACCGGCAGGTCGTCGCCCGGGAAGTCGTACTCGGAGAGCAGCTCACGGACCTCGAGCTCGACGAGCTCCAGGATCTCCTCGTCGTCCACCATGTCGGCCTTGTTCAGGGCGACGACGATGTACGGAACGCCGACCTGGCGGGCCAGGAGCACGTGCTCCTTGGTCTGCGGCATCGGGCCGTCGGTGGCGGCGACCACGAGGATGGCGCCGTCCATCTGCGCGGCACCGGTGATCATGTTCTTGATGTAGTCCGCGTGACCCGGGCAGTCGACGTGGGCGTAGTGACGCGCCTCGGTCTGGTACTCGACGTGCGCGATGGAGATGGTGATACCGCGCTGGCGCTCCTCAGGAGCCTTGTCGATCTGGTCGAACGCCGACGCCGCGTTCAGGTCCGGGTACTTGTCGTGCAGCACCTTGGTAATGGCGGCCGTGAGGGTCGTCTTACCGTGGTCAATGTGACCGATGGTGCCGATGTTGACGTGCGGCTTAGTCCGCTCGAACTTCGCCTTCGCCACGGGGGTCCTCCTGAGTTTTTCTGTACGCCTTGATCGTCGGCGCCAGGTGATCTTTGCTGGATAGCCGGTTCCCCCGGGGCAGCGGGAGGGTTACTCCTGATGCCCCAGAGGCTCCGGTGGCAAGCCTAAAGCGTGAACTCCGAAGAGTTACTCGCCCTTGGCCTTCGCGATGATCTCCTCAGCGACGTTCCGGGGAACCTCGGCGTAGGAGTCGAACTGCATCGAGTAGCTGGCGCGACCCGAGGTCTTGCTGCGGAGGTCTCCGACGTAGCCGAACATCTCCGAAAGCGGCACGAGGCCCTTGACGATCTTGGCTCCGTGACGGTCCTCCATGGCCTGGATCTGGCCACGGCGGGAGTTGATGTCACCGATGACGTCGCCCATGGACTCCTCCGGCGTGGTGACCTCGACGGCCATCATCGGCTCGAGGAGCACGGGAGAAGCCTTGCGCGCGGCCTCCTTGAAGGCCTGCGAACCGGCGATCTTGAAGGCGAGCTCGGAGGAGTCGACCTCGTGGTAGCCACCGTCGAGAAGCGTGACGCGGACGCCCGTCATCTCGTAGCCGGCGAGGATGCCGAACTGCATGGCCTCCTGCGCACCGGCGTCGACCGAAGGGATGTACTCCTTCGGCACGCGGCCACCGGTGACCTTGTTCACGAACTCGTACGCCGGACCATCGGCGTCCGTGATCGGCTCGATCGCGATCTGCACCTTGGCGAACTGACCGGTACCACCGGTCTGCTTCTTGTGGGTGTAGTCGTGACGCTCGACGGCCTTGCGGATCGTCTCGCGGTACGCGACCTGCGGCTTGCCGACGTTGGCGACGACCTTGAACTCGCGCTTCATACGGTCGACCAGCACCTCGAGGTGCAGCTCGCCCATACCGCCGAGGATGGTCTGGCCGGTCTCCTCGTCCGAGTGGACGTGGAACGACGGGTCCTCTTCCGCGAGACGCTGGATGGCGACACCCAGCTTCTCCTGGTCGCCCTTGGAGGCGGGCTCGATGGCGACCTGGATGACCGGAGCCGGGAAGTCCATGGACTCCAGGATCACGGGTGCCTTGTCGTCACACAGCGTCTCACCGGTGGTGGTCTGCTTCAGGCCCATGACGGCGACGATGTCGCCGGCGCCCACCGCGTCGATCTCCTCACGCTTGTTCGCGTGCATGCGGTAGATCTTGCCGATGCGCTCCTTCTTGCCCTTGACGGAGTTCAGCACCGCGGTGCCGGCCTCCAGGCGGCCCGAGTAAACCCGGACGAAGGTGAGCTTGCCGAGGTGCGGGTCGCTCATGATCTTGAACGCGAGCGCGGCGAGGGGCTCCTCGTCCGACGGCTTGCGCTTCACGACGACCTCGGCGTCCTTGACGTCGTGGCCCTCGATGGCCTCGATGTCGAGCGGCGACGGGAGGTAGCGCACGACGGCGTCGAGCAGGGGCTGGACGCCCTTGTTCTTGAACGCCGTACCGCAGAACACCGCGGTGATCGTGGGCTCGCCCTTGCCCTTGCCGGAGCCGAGGATGATGCGGCGGACGGCCGCGTGCAGCTGCTCGGCGGTGGGCTCGACGCCCTCCAGGAACAGCTCCATCATCTCTTCGTCGTTCTCGGCGACCTGCTCGACGAGGGTGGCGCGCCACTCCTCGGCAAGCTCGGTGTGCGAGGCCGGGATGTCGACGACGTCGTACATCTCGCCCTTGGTGGCCTCGGCGGACCACACGAGGGCCTTCATGCGGACGAGGTCGACCACGCCCTGGAAGTCGGCCTCGGCGCCGATCGGCAGCTGCATGACGATCGGAACCGCACCGAGGCGGTCCTTGATCATGTCGACGCAGCGCATGAACTCGGCACCGGTGCGGTCGAGCTTGTTGACGAAGCAGATGCGCGGGACGCCGTAGCGGTCCGCCTGACGCCAAACGGTCTCGGACTGCGGCTCGACGCCGGCCACACCGTCGAACACGGTGACGGCGCCGTCGAGGACGCGGAGCGAACGCTCCACCTCGACGGTGAAGTCGACGTGACCCGGGGTGTCGATGATGTTGATGGTGTGGTCAACATCTTCGAGCGGCCAGTGGCAGGTGGTAGCGGCAGACGTGATGGTGATACCACGCTCCTGCTCCTGCTCCATCCAGTCCATCGTGGCGGCGCCGTCGTGGACCTCACCGATCTTGTACGACACACCGGTGTAGAACAGGATGCGCTCGGTGGTGGTCGTCTTGCCCGCGTCGATGTGAGCCATGATGCCGATGTTGCGCACCTTGGCCAGGTCAAGCGAAGTGGTAGCCATAAGGCTTCAGTCTTCTCTCGGTCTCGATGTGGGTTGCGACTACCAGCGGTAGTGCGCGAAGGCCTTGTTGGACTCGGCCATCTTGTGCGTGTCCTCGCGCTTCTTGACGGCCGCACCGAGGCCGTTCGAGGCGTCGAGAAGCTCGTTCATCAGGCGCTCGGTCATGGTCTTCTCGCGGCGGGCGCGGGAGTAACCCACGAGCCAGCGGAGGGCCAGGGTCGACTGGCGACCCGGCTTGACCTCGACGGGAACCTGGTAGGTCGCGCCACCGACACGGCGGGACTTGACCTCGAGGGACGGCTTGACGTTCTCCAGCGCGCGCTTCAGCGTGATGACCGGGTCGTTGCCGGTCTTCTCGCGGAGGCCTTCCATGGCGCCGTAAACGATGCGCTCGGCGGTGGAGCGCTTGCCGTTCAGGAGGATCTTGTTGATGAGCGAGGTCACCAGAGGAGAGGCGTAGACCGGGTCGATGATGACCGGGCGCTTCGGGGCGGGGCCCTTACGAGGCATTCTTACTTCTCCTTCTTGGCGCCGTAGCGGCTGCGGGCCTGCTTGCGGTTCTTGACAGCCTGGGTGTCAAGCGCACCGCGGATGATCTTGTAACGAACACCCGGCAGGTCCTTCACACGGCCACCACGCACGAGCACGATGGAGTGCTCCTGCAGGTTGTGTCCCTCACCCGGAATGTAAGCGGTGACCTCGATGCCGGAGGTCAGACGCACACGCGCGACCTTACGGAGCGCCGAGTTCGGCTTCTTCGGGGTGGTCGTGAACACACGCGTGCAGACACCACGACGCTGAGGCGAAGCCTCGAGCGCGGGGGTCTTCGTCTTCTCGACCTTGTCCTGCCGGCCCTTCCGGACCAGCTGCTGGATCGTAGGCACTACTTCTCCGGTTTCTGTGTGCCGTGTAGTGAAGCTAACCTGGAACTTTTCCGACCCACGCGGTCGGGTGTGTCGGATCCGGCGGAGCTCCGCGCAAGCGCGGAGACGCATGAATCTCGGTGGCCGATGCGGCTCGCCACGCGGTTGATGGACACGCGCGGGAGCCCAGGCACACCCCAGGCACAAGGTCTGAGCGTACCCACCGCATCCACTCCGGTCAAAACATAAGCCTCGCCGCCACCGGCCGCACGGCCGCGCAGCTCAGACGCCCCTTGGGTGTGGCGTGTCGGAGCCGGGGCGGCCGCGCGCAGGTCACACCGGCGTGGTAGTGCGGGCGAACTACACTGCCAGCGAATCCCAGCGAGTCAGTTCAAAACGTACGAGCGCCAGGAGCAGGACATTGGGGACGGTCACCTCGGAGCCGAAGACGGCCGCATCCCCGCCCCCCGGCGGGCCCGCCCCGTCGCCGCGGCGGCGCGCCCTCCTCTCCCGCCTGTACGGGCCGCTGCTCGCCTTCCTCCTCACCTCGGGGGCCTTCTGCGCGGCCTGGGCGGCCCGCGGCAGCTTCCCCTTCGGCAACACCGGCCGGGCCATCAACGACCAGGCCAACCAGTACGTGCCGTTCCACCGGGCCCTGTGGGACCTGGTCCACGGCCAGGCCGCCGGCGACGTCCTCTTCAGCTGGCGCGGCGGCTTCGGACAGCAGTTCCTGTCCGACTACTACACCTACCTCGGCAACCCGTTCTCCTGGCTCGCCGTGCTCGTCCCGCGCGCCCACGTGGACCTGGCCGTCTTCCTGATCACCCCGGTGACCATGGGCGCGGCCGCCGCGCTGATGACGGTCTACCTGGGCAAGCTCCAGGCCGGCCCGTGGTGGCAGCGCGGGGTCCTCGGCGCCTGCTACGGCCTGTGCGGCTGGGCGCTGAGCGACGCCTCGTACATCCCGATGTGGCTGTGGGGCCTGGTGGCCCTCCCCCTGCTCGGCATCGCCGTGGAATGGTGCCTGGAGGGCCGCCGCTGGCCGGGCGCCGCCCTGCTCGTCGCCCTCGCCTGGTACGGGAACTTCTACACGGCGATGATGGCCACGATGGCCGCCTGCGTGCTGCTGGCCGTCCGGATGCTGACCCTGGACATGACGGGCGCGCAGCGCCTGCGCGCCCTGTGGCGCGCGGCCACCGCCGCCGGTACCGGCATCCTCCTCACCCTCCCGCTGCTCCTGCCGTCGTTCCTCTCCAGCGGCGCCTCGCAGCCCACGAAGGCCGCGGCCTTCGACCCGGTGCGCGTCGACGTCTTCCTGGCGGGCATGCTCCCGGCCACCCACCTGTGGGGCGGCCGGCCACGGCTGTACGTGGCCTCGCTGGGCCTGATCCTGGCGGGCTCGTTCCTGCTGAACAGCCGGATCGCCGGGCGCACCCGGCTGGTCTGGGCGGCGGCCACCCTGCTCGTCCTGGTCTCCTTCCAGTTCCCGCCGACCCAGTACGTCTGGCACGGCCTGGCGGTGCCGAACGGCAACCCGTACCGCGAGGCCTTCGTGTTCAGCGGGATGGTCGTGGTGCTGGCCTGGCTGGCCCTGGCCAACCGCCCGCGGCCGCTGCACCTGGCCCTGGCGGCCGCCCTCCTCGTCGTCGCCGCCTTCGTGCTGCGCCACACCAACGACTTCGGCGGCTGGACCTGGCCGGCCGTCCTGGGCGGCGGCGCGCTCTCCCTCCTGGCGCTGACGCTGCTCTCGCTGGGCGAGAAGCGACGCGTGCTGGTCCCGGTCGCCGCGGTGCTGATGATCGGCGTGGTCTTCGCCGAATCCACGGTCGCGGCGGCCAACGCGGACGCCCGCCGCTCCCGCGAACGCTGGGCGGCGCCGGCCCCGACCTCCAACCGGTCGATCACGAACCACTACGAAGCGGTCCGGAAGGTGGACGGCTGGCCCGCGTACCGGACGGATTCGGGCGCGCCGCAGACCTCGTACAACGACGCCCTGGCCCTTCGGGCGGAGGGCCCGCAGTACTACAGCAGCTACCTGCCGGAGGCCACGTACAAGGCCCTGGAGCCCCTGGGCTACGGCTACAAGAACGACGGCCGGACCTTCTTCGGCGCCGACAACCCGGTGCTCGACGCGATCTTCTCCATCGGCGCCCGGGTCCGCCCGGGCACCGCCCCCGGCACCTGGACGGCGGCGAAGCAGCCGGCCCCGCCCCTGGTGACGGTCCGCCCGGCCGCGTACACCTCCCCCAACCCCGCGGAGAGCGTCTACGCCCGCCAGGAGAACGTCCTGGGCGCGACGGTCTACGAGGTCCCCGCGGCCGCCCGTACGGGCACGGACACCTCCCAGACCTACACGGCCGCCTGCACCCCGGGCACGGAGGCCTACTGGTACTCCCCCGCCCTCTACGGCACCCTCCGCACCGGCTCCCGCTCCCTCCCCCTGGAGGACCGCATGACCGGCGTCCTCCCCCTGGGCCCGGTCCCCGCGTCGGGCACGGTCACGGCGACGGTCGAAACCCGCACCGAGAACGCCACCGCCGGCCCGAACCCGATCGGCTGCCTGAACCGCGCGGCCCTGGACACCCGCGTCCGCGACCTCACCACCACGGGCGCCACCGCGGTCCAGGTCGGCGGCCACACCATCGAGGCCACCCTCCCGGCGACCGCCACCGGCACCGCCGTCTTCGCGATGACGGACATCCCGGGCTGGCAGTGCTCCTCCCCCACGGCGGACTTCCACGGCCTCCTGGCCGTCCCCCTCACCCCGGGCACCCGCCACCTCTCCTGCACCTACACCCCCAAGGGCCTCACCCCGGGCCTGGCGGCGGCCACCCTGGCCCTCCTGACCCTCGCCTCGGTCACCACGGCCGGCTACGTCCGCCGCCGACGCGAGCGCCTCTGACGGGGAGCGGGCCGCCGCCCACCCCCCGGCGGGCCCCCCCGGCCCCCCCCCCCCGCCACCCAGAAGGCCCCCCCCACACCACACCGGGGGGGGGGGGGGTC
>NZ_JBFBGN010000061.1:0-39044 GCF_040684675.1 Streptomyces sp. NPDC089915
GCTTAGGCATGATACTGCACCCCGGGGTTCGTTTCCGGGCCGCGCGCCGCCGCCGGGGGCGCGGGGGGCGTTAACGCCGTTAACGGCGTTAACGCCCGGAGGGGGCGCCCGGTGGCGCCTTCAGGGGACGCCCGGAGGACGCCGTCACCGCCGGAAGCGGTCGATCGCCCCCAGGTGCCGGGCGCGCAGCTCGTGGTCCCGGACGCCCAGGCCCTCCTCCGGGGCCAGCGCCAGGACGCCGACCTTGCCGTGGTGCAGGTTGCGGTGGACGTCGTACGCGGCCTGGCCGGTCTGGTCCAGCGGGTAGACCTTCGACAGGGTGGGGTGGATCTTCCCCTTGGCGACCAGGCGGTTCGCCTCCCAGGCCTCCCGGTAGTTCGCGAAGTGCGAGCCGATGATCCGCTTCAGCGACATCCACAGGTAGCGGTTGTCGTACTCGTGGCGGAACCCCGAGGTGGAGGCGCAGGTGACGACCGTGCCGCCCTTGCGGGCCACGTACACGCTCGCGCCGAAGGTCTCCCGGCCCGGGTGCTCGAAGACGATGTCCACGTCCTCCCCGCCGGTCAGCTCGCGGATCCTCGAACCGAAGCGCTTCCACTCGCGCGGGTCCTGCGTCTCCTCGTCCTTCCAGAACCGGTAGCTCTCCGCGTCCCGGTCGATCACAGCCTCCGCGCCCATGGCCCGGCAGATCGCCGCCTTCTCCGGGGAGGACACCACGCAGACCGGGTTGGCCCCGCCGGCCAGCGCCAGCTGCGTCGCGTACGAGCCGAGACCGCCGCTGGCCCCCCAGATCAGGACGTTGTCGCCCTGCTTCATGCCGGCGCCGTTGCGCGAGACCAGCTGGCGGTAGGCCGTGGAGTTCACCAGGCCCGGCGAGGCGGCCTCCTCCCAGGTCAGGTGCTCCGGCTTGGGCATCAGCTGGTTGGACTTGACGAGCGCGAGCTCCGCCAGACCGCCGAAGTTGGTCTCGAAGCCCCAGATCCGCTGCTCCGGGTCGAGCATCGTGTCCCCGTGCCCCTCCGCGGACTCCAGCTCCACCGACAGGCAGTGCGCCACCACCCGGTCGCCCGCCTTCCAGCGGTTGACGCCCGGACCGGTGCGCAGCACCACGCCCGCCAGGTCCGAACCCAGCACGTGGTACGGGAGGTCGTGGCGGCGGGTGAGCTCCGAGAGCCGGCCGTAGCGCTCCAGGAACCCGAACGTCGGCAGCGGCTCGAAGATCGAGCTCCACACGGTGTTGTAGTTGATCGCGCTCGCCATGACCGCGACCAGCGCCTCGCCGGGACCCGGCTCCGGCGTCGGCACCTCCTGGAGGTGCAGGGACTTGCGCGGGTCCTTCTCCGCCGAGGCCATCCCCGCGAACATGTCCGTCTCATCCCGGCGGACCACGTTGCCCCGGTACGACTCCGGGAGCGCGAGCGCCCCGAAGTCCTCCGGCCGGGTGTCCTCGGAGAGCAGTGCCTCGACGATCTCGTCCACGTGACTTCCCTTGCGACGGAGGGCTCAGGCGGCGCCGGACGTGCGGGTCTGACGACGCGCGTGCAGGAAGGCTCGGCCCCCGGGTTCGAGACCGGCCGGAGGAACGCTCGAAGGAGACCGGGTCGAGTCCCCTTCGAAGCGCCCTCAACCGGAGGTGCGGACCGTGATGCGTCGGGATCAGGGAACAGGGATCAGGGATCCAGGGGTCAGCCCGATCAGGAGGACGCGCCGTGCCGATCTACCGCCTCAGCCGCCCGCAACGGACCCGCCGCAGGGAACTGCCGCTCGACGGACTGCTGCGCCGGGCCGCCGAACGCGACCCCGCCGCCTGCGCCGTCCGCACCCCCCACGGCCTGTGGACCTACGCCGGACTCGACGCGCGGGCCGACCGGTTCGCCGCCTACCTCGAGGACGCCCTCGGCCGGCGCGGGGCCCGCGTCGGCATCGCCAACACCCTCGACGCGGAGTTCGCCGCCGCCTACTACGGCACCATCCGCAGCGGCAACACCGTCGTCCTCCTCAACCCCCTGATCCGGGCGGCCGGACTGCGCCGGGTGTGCGAGCTGGCCGACGTCGAGATCGCCTTCCTGCCCACCGCCGCCGCCGAGCAGCTCGTCAAGACCGCCGACCGGCTGCCCCTGCTGCGCGAGATCATCGTCACCGACGCACCCGACGGGATCGTCCCCGCCGACGCCCTCCCGCTGTCCGTCGTCCTCGACCGCGCCCCGCAGGACGGCCCGCGCCCGGACCCGCCCCTCGACCCGGACGCCGTGGTGTGCGTGCAGTTCACCACCGGCACGACCGGCCGGCCCAAGGGCGTCCGGCTGACCCACCGCAACCTGCTCGCCAACGCCGCCCAGACGGCCGCCGCCCACCGGCTCGACTCCGGCTCCGTCACCCTCAACCACCTGCCGCTCTACCAGCCGATGCACCTCAACTCTGCCGTCCTCGCGGGCGCCTGCCAGGTGCTGTGCCCCGCCCCGCGCCCGGCCGCCGCCCTCGCCCTGGCCGCCCGGACCGGCGCCACCCACCTCTACTCGCTGCCCGCCCGGCTCCACCAGCTCGCCGCCGACCTGCGCCACGCCGAGCTGCCCGGCGCCGGGCAGCTGCCCGGCTTCCCGCTCCCCGCCCGGCCCGCCCTCGACCGGCTCACCGCCGTCCTCTCCGGCGGCAGCGCCCTCGCCCCCGCCGACGCCCGGCTGCTCTCGGAGCGGCTCGGCGTCCCCGTCCTCCAGGGCTACGGCCTGGTCGAACTCGCCCCGCTCACCCACTCCCAGCGCCCCGGCGAGGACGTCTCCGGCACCGGCTCCGTGGGCACCCCCGTCCCCGGCACCGCCTGCCGCGTCGTCCGCCCCGGCACGGGCGTCCCGCTCCCGCCCGGCGAGACCGGCGAGGTGCAGCTGAGCGGACCCCAGCTGATGGCCGGCTACCTCGGCGAGAGCGGGCCGCCCGCCGGGGAGGACGGCTGGTTCTCCACCCGCGACGTCGGCCGCATCGGCCCGGACGGGGAGCTGTACCTCGTCGACCGGCTCGACGACGTCTTCATCCCCTGGCCAACATCCCCGACGCCGGCCTCAAGGGCATCAACTCCGACCTCGCGTTCCAGGGCGACTACGCCTACGCGGGGAACTACGACGGCTTCACGATCTACGACATCGCCGACCCCAAGACCCCGAAGATCGTCACCCAGGTGCTCTGCCCAGGCGGGCAGAACGACGTCTCGGTCTCCGGCGACCTGCTCTTCCTCTCCACCGACTCCTCCCGCAGCGACGACTCCTGCAACAGCGTCTCGCAGCCCGCCACGGAGAAGTCCTCGTGGGAGGGGATCAAGATCTTCGACATCAAGGACAAGAAGAACCCCAAGTACATCAAGTCCGTCGAGACGGCCTGCGGGTCCCACACCCACACCCTGGTGCCCGGCGGCCGCGACATCTACCTCTACGTCTCCTCGTACTCGCCCAGCGAGGCCTTCCCCGACTGCCAGCCCCCGCACGACGGCATCTCCGTGGTCAAGGTCCCGAAGAAGGACCCGACCAGGGCCGCGGTCGTCGGCTTCCCGGTGCTCTTCCCGGACGGGGGCAACCCCGGCGCGCCCGCCAACCCGGGGGTCTCCAAGACCACCGGCTGCCACGACATCACCGTGCTGCCCTCCGAGGACCTCGCCGCCGGCGCCTGCATGGGCGACGGGATCCTCTTCGACATCAGCGAGCCCGAGCAGCCGAGGGTCATCGACCGGGTCCAGGACAACGTGAACTTCGCGTTCTGGCACTCGGCCACCTTCAACGAGCGCGCGGACAAGGTGGTGTTCACCGACGAGCTCGGCGGTGGCGGCGCCGCCACCTGCAACGAGGCCACCGGCCCCAACCGGGGCGCCGACGGGATCTACGACATCACCGGCCGCGGCGACCAGCGCAAACTGGTCTTCCGGGGCTACTACAAGATCCCGCGCCACCAGGCCGACACCGAGAACTGCGTGGCCCACAACGGCTCGCTGGTCCCGGTCGGCGACGGCCGCGACATCATGGTCCAGGCCTGGTACCAGGGCGGGGTCTCGGTCTGGGACTTCACCGACTCGGCGAAGCCGAAGGAGATCGGCTACTTCGAGCGCGGCCCGCTGACCACCGACCGGCTCGGCCTGGGCGGCTCCTGGTCGGCGTACTACTACAACGGGCACGTCTACTCGAACGACATCGCCAAGGGCCTCGACGTCCTCAGGATCGACGACCGGCGCACCGACCCCGCCAAACGGGTCCGGATGGACCGGCTCAACGTCCAGACCCAGCCCGAGTACCACTGACCCGGCCCGCCGCCTCAGGGAGGAAACGTTCCGCCGGGCGGTCCGCCGTCCGGCGGGAACCCCCGCTCCCACTCCAGCCCGTACCGCTGGAACAGCTCGGCCCGCAGCCGTGACGCCGGCATCGGCGCCCCCGGCAGCAGGACCGCGACCACCGCCCCCATCAGCAGCGCCCGCAGCATCGGGTAGTCGGTGTCCACGTCCGCCGAGCCGTACCGGACGACGGTGTCCCGGAGCAGGTGCGCCAGCCGCTGCTGCTCCGGGCACTGGATGAACCCCTCCGCCTGGAGGATCCCGGCCATGTGGGTCCGCATCAGCCGGGGCTGGTCGCGGGCCAGCCCCAGGACGGCGTCGACCGCCCGGGCCAGCCGCTCCCGGCCGTCGCCGGTGCGCGGCTCGCGCTCCAGGGCCTCGTCCAGGGTCAGGTGCATCAGCCGGTGCACCGCCGACTGGAGCAGCTGGCGTTTGCCGGGGAAGTAGTACGAGACGAGGCCGCGGGCGGCCCCGGCCCGGTCGGCGATGTCGCCGAGCTTGGTGGCCTCGTAGCCGCGTTCGGCAACCAGTTCGACCGTAGCCTGCAGCAGCCGCTCCCGGGAACGTCTGCGCAATTCTTCATTGACCGATGCGCTGCGCGGGGACATGCTTACTCCTGCGTTGACTGGCTTCGAGCCAATATACTCAGCGCGAAGCCGTCTGCCCGGGGCGACGCGGGGGATCGCCCCGGGCAGGCACGCACACCGGCCGGGCCGGGCGGGATCCGGAAGAGACGGCCTACGCCAGTGCGCTCAGGCCCGGTACGAAGGCCACCACCAGCGGGACCGCCGGCAGCAGGGTGGCCAGCGCCGTGAGCCTCAGCCGGCGTCCGGCCGACAGCCGGGGCGTGGCCGACAGCAGCCGCCGTACCCGCTCGGGCACGTGCGCCTGCGCGGAGGCGGGGCCGAAGACGCCCCGGTCCTCGTTCAGCCCGACCAGCGCCAGCGCGACCGTCAGCCGCCCGTAGCGGCGCGAGGCCACGTCGTCGGCGGCCAGTTCCACCAGCCGGTCCATCTCCGCCTCGAACGCCGCGAACACCGGCACCTGCGGGAAGCTCCGCGACAGCGCCCGCGAGCAGTGCAGCAGCCAGTCGTGCCGGGCCGCCACATGACCCTGCTCGTGCGCCAGCACCGCGTCCAGCTGGCTGCCCTTGAGCCGGCCCAGCGCCGCCGTCGTCACCACCAGCCGGGGCGCCGGGCCCGGCTGCCACCAGGCCTCCGGACGCGGGCCCTCCAGCACCACCAGCCGCGCCGACGCCGGGTCCTCCCCGGGCAGCAGCGGGGCGCGCAGCCGCAGTTCGGCGCCCCGGGCCCGCCGCCGGGCCCGCGCCCGCAGCACCTCCCGCGTCAGCATCGCCCCGGTCCACAGCCCGCCGCAGGCCAGCGCGAGGGCGGTGCCGGCGGCCCAGTGCCCGCCCTCCGGGCCCAGCCCGTACGCGTCCACCACCCCGTGCGGGGCCGCCGCGAACAGCCGCCCCCGCACCGCCTGCCAGGCGGCCGCCGCGCTCAGCAGCATCGACAGCCCCAGGCACAGCAGCGTCGCGCCCACCACGCACTGCCAGACCCACAGCGCGACCACGGGTTCCCGCTCGGGCCAACGGGCGCGGGCCAGCAGTCGCGGCGCGAGGAACGCGGTCAGTGCGCCGAGCAGCAGAAGGGCGGCGGGGACCATCATGTCCGCCAGCCTATGAGCGCCGGACTACCTACGGGTAGGGCGGCGGGCATTGGTGACGCAGGACACGTTCCCGTGCGGGGCGGGCCCCCGCGGCTCCCGGTCCGGCGGCCCGTCACATGCTCAGCAGCATCGCCAACATCCCCGTCCCCATGGCCAGTCGGCAGGCCCGTACGAGCTCCCCGGCCCCTCCGTCCCCGCCGCCCCCCGGGCCCGCGACGCCCGCCGGGACGGACGGCGCTCCGCCGGCCGTCACCAGCCGCGCCCCGCCCAGCAGCACGTACCCGGCGTAGTAGAGGAGCAGCGCCCCGGTCACGGCCGGCAGTCCCTCCCGGCCGTGACCGTGCCCGGCGGTCATCGCCAGCGCCATGTACGCCATCGCCAGCGTGCCGACCAGGTGGTGGGCGTGGTGCAGCCCGCCGCGCAGCAGCCACAGGGCGTGCGCCGAGGCCCCGCAGCAGACGGCGAGGAGGATCTGCGGACCCCACGGCCCGGTCCCCGAGGGCACGGCCATCGCCGCCATCCCGAACCCCATCACCGCCTCGCCGACGGCCATGCCCCGCGCCCGGCGGTCCGCTCTGCGCGCCCGCAGCAGGCAGTACGCGCCGCTCACGGCGCAGAGCAGGACCAGCAGCCAGGAGGAGACGGCGGAGGGGGAGAGGGGCATCGTGGATCCGTGCACGGCGGAACCTCCCGGTTCGTCGGCGTCACGGGAAGGGATGCCCTGCTCACACCCCCTTCACGCGGGACCGGGTTAGGCTCTCTGCGAGCCCCGCGGCATGTCATATGCCGCTGATCCGTCGCCGTGGCCCGCGGCGATCCGCCGCCGCACCGAACGGAGCGTCCGATGTCCACCGCCCAGCCCGCCGCCCTGAGCTTCCGCAGCGCCGTGGAGGAGGACGTACCGGCCCTGGTGGCCCTCGTCGAGTCCGCCTACCGCGGAGACGCCAGCCGGGCCGGCTGGACGACGGAGGCCGACTACCTGGACGGCCAGCGCACGGACCCGAACGGGGTCGCGGCGATCATCGCCGACCCGGACAGCACGCTCCTCGTCGTCGAGCGCGCCGGCGAGCTCGTCGCCTGCTGCCAGCTCGAACACCGCGGCGACCACGCCTACTTCGGCATGTTCGCCGTCCGCCCCGGGCTCCAGGGCGGCGGCCTCGGCAAGGAGGTCATGGCCGAGGCCGAACGCCGTGCCCGCGAGGACTGGAAGGTCGCGGAGATGCGGATGACCGTGGTCAACGTACGGGAGGAGCTCATCGCCTACTACGTGCGCCGCGGCTACCGGCGCACGGGCGAGCTGAGCCCCTTCCCCTACGGTGACGAGCGCTTCGGCATCCCGCTCCGCGACGACCTGGCCTTCGAGCTGCTGGTCAAGGCGCTCTGACGGCCGGTACGGCGGCCGCCGGAGCGCGCCGGGAGCGGCTCAGGCCGTGAACCGGCCGGTGCTGCGGACCTCCGGGAAGTCCGTCGCGGCGCCGTCCAGTTGGAGGGCGCGCGCCAGCCGCAGCCGGTCCAGGCTGTTGACCGTCCAGCCCGTCACCCGCAGCCCGGCCCCGTGCGCCGCCTCCACCAGCTCCAGGCTGAGGCGGCGGACGTCGACCGCGACGGTGGCGGCTCCCGCGGACCGGGCGAGCGCCACCAGTTCGGCGGGGTCCGCGCCCGGGCGCTCCACGCGCAGCGCCGCCCGGATCCCGGGAACCCGCCGGGCGATGCCGGCCAGCAGCAGGGGGTCGCCCGAGGCCACCTCCACCCGCGTGGCCAGGTCCCCGCGCGCGAGCAGCTCCGCGAGCGCCCCGGCGGCGGCCGGATCCTGCACCGACACCTGGAGCGGGACCCGGACGGCGTCCAGGACCTCCTCCAGGACCGGCACCCGTT
Organism: Streptomyces sp. NPDC089915; assembly: GCF_040684675.1. NCBI lineage: Bacteria > Bacillati > Actinomycetota > Actinomycetes > Kitasatosporales > Streptomycetaceae > Streptomyces > Streptomyces sp. NPDC089915. The sequence continues at coordinate 7,856 of NZ_JBFBGN010000061.1, forward strand.
CACCCTGGCCGGCATCCAGTTCGCGCAGCTCGGCGAGGGTCAGGTCGGCGACGGCGCCCGCGCCGTCCGTGGTGCGGTCCACCTCGGCGTCGTGCAGGACGACGAGGGCGCCGTCCTTGCTGAGGCGTACGTCCAGCGCGATGACGTCCATCCCGCAGCGTTCCGCCCGGATGAACGACCGAAGGGTGTTCTCCGGTTCCACACCCATGACCCCGCGGTGACCGATGGTGAGGAAAGTCAAGGTTCTCTCGCTTCCGTCGACGGCGGCTCCCGGCGCGGTCGCGGTGTCCCGACCGGCCGCGCCCGGTGAGGACGCATGCTAGTGCGGACCGCGCGCGTTGGGACCGGGCGTGCGGGGGCTCGCGGAAGCCGTCCGCCCGCTTCCCGCCCGGGCCGTGGGTCCCGGCGCGGGTCCGGGAGGCCCCGTCGCGTCACCCGGGGGTGGGCGCGTCCCCCGGAGCTTGACGCCCCGCCTCCGGGCCCGGGCCCGCCGCGCGCCGCCCGGCCTCCGCCAGGTCGGCCAGCAGGGCCTCGCCCAGCTCCAGTTCGGCCAGGTGCTGCCGCTCGCTCCAGCGCAGGGCGAGGGCGGGGAAGGCCCACTCCGGCACGTCCGCCGCGTGCGCCATGGCCTCCCGTACGGCGTCCAGTTCGGCCCGGGTTCGCTCCAGGTGCTCGGTGACCATGGCGCGCAGCAGCTCCGGCTCCGAGAGGTGCCCGAGCCAGATCCGCAGCAGCAGCCCGTGCTTGAGCACCGGCGGCCCCGCCTCGGCGGTGTCCGCCGCCCAGCCGGCCAGGGCCCCGCGGCCCGCCTCCGTGATGGTGTAGCGGCGCTTGGCGCGGGCCTCCTCCGGCCCCGAGCGCGCGGAGGCGGCGTACCCGAGCTCCTCCAGCCGTCGCAGTTCGGCGTAGATCTGGCTGATGGCGGGCGACCAGTAGAAGAAGCGGAGGGAGGAGTCCGCCCACTTCTTCAGCTCGTAGCCGGTGCGCTCGCCGGGGAACGACAGCAGGCCCAGGACCGCCCACGCGGTCGGCGGAAGGTCTTGCTTCTTCGCGATATGACTACTAGTCATATTTCTAATCGAAGCAAGACCGGGCACGGGACGCATCTCTGGAGGCATCGTGAAATTCTCCGTGATCTTCGAGGCTCAACTGGCCGACCCCACCGTGGAGCGGGAGCACCAGGTCATCCGCGACTGCGTCGAGCAGGCGGTGTACGCCGAACGCATGGGATTCGACCGGATCTGGGCCGTCGAGCACCACTCGCTGAAGTGGTATGCCCACATGAGCGCACCGGAGGTCTTCCTGAGCTACGTCGCGGCCAGGACGAACACCATACGCATCGGGCACGGAGTCGTGTGCATGCCCTTCGGCTTCAACCACCCGGTGCGGGTGGCCGAACGCGCCGCGATGCTCGACCTGCTGTCCGGCGGCCGCGTGGACCTGGGCGCCGGGCGCGGCGGCACGCTCCAGGAGACCTCCCTGTGCGGGGTCGACCGGGACCGCACCGAGGCGGAGGTGGAGGAGGCCCTGCGGATCATCGGCCGGGCCTGGCGGGAGGAGGAGCTGGAGTACCACGGCGAGCTGATCGACATCGACCCGCACCCGATCCTGCCGCGTCCGGCGCAGACCCCGCACCCGCCGCTCTTCCTCGCGTGCAGCCGCGCCGAGACCCTGGTGAAGGCCGCCGAGCTGGGCATCGGAGCCCTGGTCATGGGCTTCGCCGGACCGGAGTCCATCGCGGGCATGCGGGCCGTCTACGACGCGGCGCGCGCGGAGCGCGACGGCAGCCGGTTCGTGTCCTCCGCCGTCAACGACCACTTCTCCGTGCTCTGCCCGACCATCGTGCTCGACGACCCCGAGGAGGCCCGCCGGATCGGCATCCGGGGGCAGCGGTTCTTCGCCCAGTCCATCGGGCACTGGTACGGCGGCGCCGGCGTCCCGGACGAGGCGGTCACGGCGGGCGTGGACGAGGCGGCGGAGCTGCGCCGGGCCGCCGAGCAGGTGGTGGCCCGGCTGCACGAACAGGACATCCCCGTCCGGCCGACCGCCACGGCCACCTTCCACGCGGACCACGCCTACGGGAGCGCCGACGAGGCCATCGCGTACGTGGAACGGCTTCGGCGGGCGGGCGCGGACGAGGTGATGTGCCTGGTCCAGATGGGCACCGTGCCGCAGGAGGCCTGCCTGGAGACCCTGCGCCAATGGGGCGAGAAGGTCATCCCGCACTTCCGGGGAGGGGTGAACGAGGGCTCCGCCGATTAGGCCGGACGCCGCGCCGTCACTAGGCGGAGTGGTGGATTCCACCGTGAGTAACGGGAAGACTTTCGGTGGAGTGGGGGGTAACACAGAAAAATTTCCTGAGTTTCCTCTTGAGCGGGAGAGCCTCGCATGCATACGCTGTCTTAACGCGAGGTTCTCCTGTGGAGGAAGTGACATGACGGAAACTCTTGTGCCGGGCATCGGCGGGGCCGTGATAACCGCCGGGGCGCGGGTGGTGGACCACCCGGCGTGGCCCGCGCTCAAGGCCGCCGTGGAGGAGATCCGCCCCTGGCAGGCCAAGGACGGCTCGATCGACTTCGAGGCCGAGGGCGCTCCCGCCCGGGTCGAGGCCGAGGCCGTCGTCGAGCGCGTCGTGGCCGGCGTGGAGACCCTGTCCCCGCTGCTGCCGCACGCCGCCGACTACCACCGCGCGCTCGTCGCCGACCTGCGCAAGTGGGCCGCGGACGGCTTCGCGGTGCCCGACTTCCTCGACTCCCTGCTGGCCTTCCACCCGGCCGCGCAGCGCGAGGACGGCCTCCAGCACCTCGTCGTCTTCCCGATGTACACCCAGAACGGCAACCTCGACCGCAACCTCGAGGCCGTCGTCCTGAAGATGGTGTGGCCCGACTGGCTCTCCGAGCTGGAGCGCACCCGGTACGACAACCCGCTGTTCCTCGGCATCACCTTCGAGGACTTCACCCCGGGCTACGACACCAACTCCGCCGTGCTCTTCCCGGAGACCATCGCCGTCCGCGAGGCCCCCGAGCGCTTCACCTGGGGCGGCATCTTCTGCGACCGCGAGGCCGCCCGCTACCGCAAGGTCACCGAGGCCGCCGTCGACATCCTGGGCATCGAGCTGCCCGAGGACATCGCCCGCATGGTCGAGGACCAGGAGCGCTGCGAGAAGGCCTTCGTCCTGTGGGACATGGTCCACGACCGCACCCACAGCCACGGCGACCTGCCGTTCGACCCCTTCATGATCAAGCAGCGCCAGCCGTTCTGGATGTACGGCCTGGAGGAGCTGCGCTGCGACCTCACCGCCTTCAAGGAGGCCGTGAAGCTGGAGTCCGAGGGCAACGAGCACGGCCGCGACGTGCAGTACGCCGTCCTCTTCGACCGGATGTTCCGCTTCCCGGTCTCCGGCGACCGCAACCGCAACTACGACGGCCTCGGCGGCCAGCTGCTCTTCGCCTACCTCCACAAGCACGACGTCGTGCGCTGGACGGACAACAAGCTGAAGATCGACTGGATGCGCGCCCCGCAGGTCACCAACCAGCTGTGCGCCGAGATCGAGGACCTGTACCGCGCGGGCATCGACCGCCCGAAGCTGGTCCACTGGTTCAAGGCCTACGAGCTCGTCTCCACCTACCTGGCCCCGCACCCGGGCTCCAAGTGGGCCAAGGGTCCCGACGCCCTCGACATGACGCAGCCGCCGCGCAAGCTCGTGGACGACGTGCTTCCGGACGAGTTTCCGCTCAGCATGTTCTACGAGGCCCTCGCCAAGAAGCTCAAGGGCGTGATCGCCTCGACCAAGGGCATCACCCCGCAGAACGCCGACGACGCCTCGCGGAACGCCGCGTGAGCACTCGCCCTCAGGAGGCTGCACCGATGAACGGCTCCGGGAACGGCCCGCTCCACGGAGCGGTGGTGGCGGTGGCCGGGGCCGGCGGCCCCGCCGGCCGCGCCGCGCTGATGCGCCTCGCCGAGGCGGGCGCCACCGTCGTGGCGTCCGACGCCGACGCGGCGCGCCTCGCGGAGTCCGTCGACGCCGCCCGCTACGCCCACGGGGGTGCCACCGTCACCGGTGACACCGTCGACCTGCTCGACCTGGAGGCCGCCAAGGCCTGGGCCGAGCGCACCGAGAAGGAGTTCGGCCGCGTCGACGGCCTGGTCCACCTCGTCGGCGGCTGGCGCGGCAGCAAGACCTTCACGGACGTGGACCTCGCCGACTGGGAGCTCCTGGAGAAGCTCCTGATCCGCACGGTCCAGCACACTTCGCTCGCCTTCCACGACGCGCTGCTGCGCAGCGACCGCGGACGCTACGTCCTGATCAGCCAGTCCGGCGCGCACAAGCCGGTCGCCAACAACGCCGCGTACAACGCGGGCAAGGCGGCCGCCGAGGCGTGGACCCTGGCCATGGCGGACTCGTTCCGCAAGGCCGGGGGCGAGGACGGGCCGGCCGCCGCGGCTACGATCCTGGTGATCAAGGCACTGGTGCACGACGCGATGCGCGCCGAGCGCCCCAATGCGAAGTTCGCGGGCTTCACCGACGTCAAGGAGCTGGCCGAGGCCATCGCCGGCGTGTGGGAGCGGCCCGCCTCCGATGTGAACGGACAGCGTCTGTGGCTCACTCCGCAACCGTGAGAACCGAGAACGGCAGGACCGACGCCCGCCGCCACCACGACCCGGCCGTGCGCGGTTTCGCCAGCGACAACTACGCCGGGGTCCACCCCGAGGTGCTCGCGGCCATCGCCCTCGCCAACGAAGGCCACCAGGTCTCCTACGGCGAGGACGACTACACCGAGCACCTCCAGAAGGTGTTCCGCAGCCACTTCGGTCCGTACGCCGAAGCCTTCCCGGTCTTCAACGGCACGGGCGCCAACGTCGTCGCCCTCCAGGCCATGACCGACCGGTGGGGCGCGGTGATCTGCGCCAAGAGCGCCCACATCAACGTGGACGAGGGCGGCGCGCCCGAGCGGATGGCCGGCATCAAGCTGCTGGCCGTGCCCACCCCGGACGGGAAGCTCACCCCCGAGCTGATCGACCAGGAGGCCTGGGGCTTCGAGGACGAGCACCGGGCGATGCCCCAGGTCGTCTCGATCACCCAGAACACCGAGCTCGGCACGGTCTACACCCCGGACGAGATCAGGGCGATCTGCGAGCACGCCCACTCCCTGGGCATGAAGGTGCACCTCGACGGCGCCCGCATAGCCAACGCCGCGGCCTCGCTCGACGTGCCGATGCGGACCTTCACCAACACGGTGGGGGTGGACGTGCTGTCCTACGGCGGCACCAAGAACGGCATGATGTTCGGCGAGGCCGTGGTGGTGCTCAACCCGGACGCGGTCCGGCAGATGAAGCACATCCGCAAGATGTCGATGCAGCTCGCGTCGAAGATGCGCTTCGTCTCGGTGCAGCTCGAAGCGCTGCTCGCCAAGGACCTGTGGCTGCGCAACGCCCGCCACGGCAACGCGATGGCCCAGCGGCTCGCCGCGGGCGTCCGCGGGGTCGACGGGGTGGAGATCCTCTACCCGGTGCAGGCGAACGCGGTGTTCGCGCGGCTGCCGCACGAGGTGACGCGCAGGCTCCAGGAGCGCTACCGCTTCTACTTCTGGGACGAGGCCGCCGGCGACGTCCGCTGGATGTGCAGCTTCGACACCCGCGAGGAGGACGTCGACGGCTTCCTTCAGGCGCTGAAGGAGGAGCTGGCCCGGTAGGAGCCTCTCCGCGAGAATTGAATATTTATGCCTCCGACCGCAAATCGATTGATCTGCGGTCGGAGGCATGCCTATGCTGCCGATCATGCAGCTCATTCAGCAAGACCCAGATATCCACGCATATCTGGCCTCAAGTGAGGCCATCGACCACTGGCATCCCCTGGTCCAGGAAACCGCCGACGCCCTCTGGACCGCCACCGGCGATGCATATTCATACGCCGAGGCGGCCTTCGAGTTCGTCCGCGACACCATCCCGCACTCCGCCGACTCCGGAGACCCGCGGGTCTCCTGGCGCGCCTCCGACGTCCTGAGCACCCGCAACGGCATCTGCTACGCCAAGTCCCACGCCCTCGTCGCCCTGCTGCGCGCCCAGGGCATCCCGGCGGGCCTGTGCTACCAGCTGCTGGGTGACGAACATGCGTGCAGCGACAGCTGCTCCAGTGGAGCCGGGGCTTGCCCCGGGGGCACCGGACTGGTCATCCACGGCCTCGTGGCCCTGCGGCTGCCCGGCCGGGAGGACTGGTCCCGGATCGACCCGCGCGGCAACAAGCCCGGCGTCGACGCCCGGTTCAGCCTCGACGCGGAACGGCTCGCCTTCCCCGTACGGCCGGAGCTCGGCGAGATCGACCACCCCGAGCTGTACGCCGCCCCGCACCCCGCCACGCTCAAGGTCCTCCAGGAGTCCGCCGACCGGCCGGAGCTGTGGCGGAACCTGCCGACCTCCCTGTAACCGGGAGCCGCGCCACCCGCCCGCGCGCCGCCACCAGCAGGTGCAGCGCGGCGGCCGCGAGCTGCAGCACGGCGATCCCGAGCAGCAGCGTCCACGGCGGCGCGGCGGCCGCCAGCCCCACCAGCGCGGCCCCCGTGGAGGCCGCCGTCACCTTCAGCCCGGCCCCCAGCGTGAACACCTGGGTCCGCACCGCCGCCGGGGCGTGCTCCGAGCGGATCCGCAGCGTGGCCGTCAGCAGCGGCCCGTCCGCCACCCCCGCCGCCGCGAAGGCGGCCGCCGTCAGCGCGACCGACGGGGCGAAGGCGGCCGCCGCGAGCGCGACGCCCGTCCCCGCCATGCCCCAGCGGGCCAGCCGGCCCGGCGCCACCGACGTCATCCGGCCCAGGGTCAGCGAGCCCGCCAGCGCGCCCAGCGCGAAGGCCGTCATCAGGACCCCGCCCGCGCCGGGACTGCCGAGCCCCCGCGCCAGCAGCACCGAGGTGGTGGTCAGCGCCCCGACGCCGACGAAGGCCAGGGTGGTCGCCGAGGTGATCGCGCGCAGCTCCCGGACCCGCCACAGCGCCGCCAGCCCCGCGCCCAGGCCGGGCCGGGGAGCCGCGCCACGGTCCCCGTACGCCTCCTCGCGCGCCTCCGGGGCCCCGTACGGCAGCGAGGCCGCCAGGGCCGCCGCCAGCGCGGCGGAAAGGGCCAGCACCCCCATCGCCGGCCCCGCCGAGAGCGCCGCCCCGGCCAGGCTGACCACCGCCGGGGCCGTGACGGCGGCCGCGTTGTACGTCGAGGCGTCCCAGCCGTACGCCCGGTCCCTCCCGGGCCCCTCCGGCACCAGGCCCGCGACCAGGCTCGACAGCCCGCCCGTCACCACCGGCCCGCAGGACCCGCCCAGCACCGCCACCGCCAGCACCACCGGCACCGGGGCCCGGCCCAGCAGCGCCGCCAGGCCCGCCACGGCCGCCGTGAAGCCGGCCAGCGCGCCCGCGTAGAACAGCCTGGGCCGGCGCGCCCGCCCCGCGGCGGCGCCCGCCACGGGGGCGGCCAGTACGTGCGGGGCCATCCAGGCCGTCAGCACGAAGGCCCCGTGCGCGGCGGAGCCGGTCCGCTCCAGGGCCAGCAGGACCACCGCCATGCCCATGCCCTCGGACGCGAAGCGCGCGGCCAGGGCCGCCGCCAGATACCGCCCGAACCCGCCCATCGGCGAACCCCCTCCGCGTTCGGCAACGTGATGCGCGACGAAGACGTTACGCCCGGACGGGGCCCGCCGGAGGAGGGCGGAGGATCAGCCCGCTTCCTTGACCTGCGCAGCCGTCGGCGCGGTCCCGCCGAGGTGGGCCGGCAGCCACCAGGAGTCCTCGCCGCCCTGCGGCTTGGCCGGGTAGGCGGCCTGCGCCGCCTCCAGCAGCTCCTGCACGCGCTCGCGCAGCCGGCGGGTGATGGCCCCCGCGTACTGGTCCTTCGGCGCCTCGATCGGCTCGCCGACCCGCATGGTCACCGGGATGTGGCTGCGCTTGAGGTTCTTCGGCCGGCCCTTGGTCCACAGCCGCTGGGTGCCCCACAGCGCCACCGGGATCAGCGGGACCCCGGCCTCCTGCGCCATGCGCGCGGCGCCCGACTTGAAGCTCTTGAGGGTGAAGGACTGGGAGATCGTCGCCTCCGGGAACACCCCGATGATCTCGCCCGACCGCAGCGAATCCAGGGCGTGCTGGTAGGCGGACTCGCCCTGCTGCCGGTCGACCGGGATGTGCTTCATCGCGCGCATCAGCGGACCGGACACCTTGTGCCGGAACACCGACTCCTTGGCCATGAAGCGCACCAGCCGCTTCTGCGGCCGCGCCGTCAGACCGGCGAAGATGAAGTCGAGGTAGCCGATGTGGTTCGACACCAGGACCGCCCCGCCCTTGCGCGGGATGTTCTCGGTGCCCTTCATGTCGATGCGGATGTCCAGCGCGCGGAACAGCGTGTGCGCGGCGCCGATCACCGGGGGGTAGACGAGCTCAGCCATGGGGAGACCCCGCTTTCTGCCTGGGGAGGTGCTCCCGGCCGGAAGTTACGGAAGCGTAGGTACGCGACCATGGGGATCGTGCCCGAAACGCGGCCCGCTGGCCAGCCCGGACGCCCCCGGCCGGGGAGATCCTCGTCACGCGGGGAATGCGCGGCGTGACGGGGACGCTCGGACGGGGGGAACCTCCCGGCCGCCGCCGGGGTGGTGCGTACATGGGGACAGGGTAGACAGGAGCGGATGTGCCCGGACACGAGGAGGCCGCCGGGAAGGCGGCCGCGCGGGGGCGCCTGGGCGCCGCCGAACTGGGGCGCGAACCGGGGGAGCGGGCCAGCCTGGTGCAGTTCTCCAGCGCCTTCTGCCAGCCCTGCCGGGCCACCCGCAGGATCCTCGCCGAGGTCGCCGCGATGGTGGACGGGGTCGCGCACATCGAGATCGACGCCGAGCGCGAGCTCGGACTCGTCCGCGCCCTGGGCGTGGAGAAGACCCCCACCGTGTTCGTCCTGGACGGCGCGGGCCGGATCGTCCGGCGGGCCGCCGGGATGCCGAGGAAGGCCGACGTGATCGCCGCGCTGGGGGCGGCGATGTGACGGTCGCGCCGGTGCGCGCCCCCGCACGCAGCGTGACGCGCCTGACATCTGGCCGCTGCGGCTTGACTGTGTACACGGGAGATCGCCAGGCTGGCGGCATGCGGTATGAACTCCTGCTTTACCGGCGGGTCCATGTGGACCTCGTCCGGTGCGCGAGCGCGCGCTGTTGGGATCGCTGAACGCCCCCGACCCCCGATCCCCGACCGCCCTGCCCGCGTCCCCGCGGCAGAAGGAAGGCCCCTCATGACGGCCCCGACGGCCCCGCCCGCCTCCCTCGCCCCCGCCTCCCCCGCCCCGCTCGGCGACCCCGGCCGCGCCCCGCTGCCCGGCTCGCCCGAGCTGCTGCGCTCCGTCTTCCGCCGGCACGCCGCCGGGGTGGCGGTCATCACGGCGCAGAGCGGCGGCCGCCCGGCGGGCTTCACAGCGACCTCGCTCAACTCGGTCTCCGCCGAACCGCCGATGCTCTCGTTCACCATCGGCACCGGGTCCTCCAGCTGGCCCGCCGTGCGTGACGGGGAGTACCTCGGCGTCCACATACTCGGGGAGCACCAGCGGGAGCTGGCCGGCCTCTTCGCGCGCAGCGGGGCCGACCGTTTCGGGCCGGCGACCGACTGGGCGCCGGGCCCGCACGGGGTGCCGCTGCTCGGCGGGGTGCCGGCGTGGCTGGTGTGCCGGGTCGTGGCGAGGGTGCCCGCGGGGGCGCACCGTGTGATCATCGCGGAGGCCGTGGCGGGGGACTCCGCGGGGGAGGGCCGGCCCCTGCTGTACCACCAGGGTCGCTTCAACGCGTTGCGCGACTGAATCGTCCCTGCTGGGACGGGTTCGGGCGGCGTTGGCCAGATCACAGTTCAGTGGCCTTGCAACCGGGGAAGACCCACTGTGTACTGACGAGTAACATTCCCTTCGGAGCGGGGGCCGCCCCGACCGGGATCCGCGCCGGAAGGCGCCTATGCTGCCTGCACAAGGCGGTATCAGTAGCGGTATCAGTAAAAGACGATGCGGTAGGAGAGCCGGCGTGAGCCTGAGGATCGTTGTCTGTGTGAAGTACGTGCCCGACGCCACCGGCGACCGGCACTTCGCCGATGACCTGACGGTCGACCGCGACGACGTCGACGGTCTGCTGTCGGAGCTCGACGAGTACGCCGTCGAGCAGGCGCTGCAGATCGCCGACGAGGCCGACGACGCCGAGATCACCGTCCTGACGGTGGGTCCCGAGGACGCCAAGGACGCGCTGCGCAAGGCGCTGTCGATGGGCGCCGACAAGGCCATCCACGTCGAGGACGACGACCTGCACGGCACCGACGTCATCGGCACCTCGCTGGTGCTGGCGAAGGCCGTCGAGAAGGCCGGCTTCGACCTGGTCATCACGGGTATGGCCTCGACCGACGGCACCATGGGCGTCCTGCCGGCGATCCTGGCCGAGCGCCTGGGCGTCCCGCAGGTCACCCTGCTCTCCGAGGTCAAGGTCGAGGACGGCACCGTCACGGGCCGCCGCGACGGCGACTCCGCGAGCGAGCAGCTGGAGGCCTCCCTCCCGGCGCTCGTCTCGGTGACGGACCAGTCGGGCGAGGCCCGCTACCCGTCCTTCAAGGGCATCATGGCGGCCAAGAAGAAGCCGGTGGAGTCCTGGGACCTGTCCGACCTGGACCTGGACGCCGAAGAGGTGGGCCTCGAGGGTGCCTACACCGTGGTCGAGTCCGCGGCGCAGCGCCCGGCCCGTACCGCCGGCACCGTCGTCAAGGACGAGGGCGAGGGCGGCAAGCAGCTGGCCGAGTTCCTGGCCGGCCAGAAGTTCATCTAGGGGCTCCGGCCTCCCCAGTAGCCCCCAGACACCTCGTAAAGCAGGAGAGCAGTCCCATGGCTGAAGTTCTCGTCTACGTCGACCACGTGGACGGTGCCGTCCGCAAGCCCACCCTCGAGCTGCTGACGCTGGCCCGCCGCGTCGGCGAGCCCGTCGCCGTCGCCCTGGGCGCCGGTGCCGAGGCCACCGCCGCGGTGCTCGCCGAGCACGGTGCCGTCAAGGTCCTCACCGCCGACGCCCCCGAGTTCACCGACTACCTGGTGGTCCCGAAGGTGGACGCGCTGCAGGCCGCGTACGAGGCCGTCTCCCCGGCGGCCGTGCTCGTCCCGTCCTCCGCCGAGGGCAAGGAGATCGCCGCGCGCCTCGCCGTGCGCATCGGCTCCGGCATCATCACCGACGCCATCGACCTGGAGGCCGGTGACGAGGGTCCGGTCGCCACCCAGGCCGCCTTCGCCGCGTCGTTCACCACCAAGTCCCGCGTCTCCAAGGGCACCCCGGTCATCACCGTGAAGCCGAACTCGGCCCCGGTCGAGGCCGCCCCGGCCGCCGGCGCCGTCGAGGCGCTCGCCGTCACCTTCGGCGCCCTGGCCACCGGCACCAAGGTCGTCTCCCGCACCCCGCGCGAGTCGACGGGCCGCCCGGAGCTGACCGAGGCCGCGATCGTCGTCTCCGGCGGCCGCGGCGTCAACGGCGCCGAGAACTTCCACCTCATCGAGGACCTCGCGGACTCCCTCGGTGCGGCGGTCGGCGCCTCCCGCGCCGCGGTGGACGCCGGCTGGTACCCGCACACCAACCAGGTCGGCCAGACCGGCAAGTCGGTCTCCCCGCAGCTGTACATCGCCACCGGCATCTCCGGCGCGATCCAGCACCGGGCCGGCATGCAGACGTCGAAGACCATCGTCGCCATCAACAAGGACGCCGAGGCCCCGATCTTCGACCTCGTCGACTACGGCGTGGTCGGCGACCTCTTCGAGGTCGTCCCGCAGCTGACGGGCGAGATCAAGGCGCGCAAGGGCTGAAACCCGACGCCCGGTCGCTGACCTGGGCATCTCTTGGCCTCCGGGGCCGTGTGGTGATTCTCACCGCACGGCCCCGAGTCGTTTGTCCCACCCGGTGGAGGGACCATTGACGGAGCGGAAGGCCCATGACTAAATTCTGCTATGCGGATCTAGCCTTCCGTGAAGTGGAAAAGAGGAGAGTGCACGATGGGTCAGCAGGAGAAGGTGGCGACGAGCCTCGCAGGCGCGGTCAGCGAAGGCATCAGCGCCTCCCTGGCGCCGGTGGACGCGGAACTCGCGCGCCACTACCCGGGCGACCCCGGCACCCGCCAGCCCATCCACACCGTCTACGTACCGGGTGACGTCTTCGACGCCGGCACCATCCGCTCGTGGGGCGACCAGGCCCTGGCGGCCATGGACGAGCACGCCCCCGACGCCGCCACCTTCGCCAAGGTGCTCGGCATCCCCGACGCACTGGCCGTCCCGGTCTACGACCGCGTCCGCGCCAAGCTCGCCACCGAGCCCGTCGAGGACCTCCGCGTGGACTTCGAGGACGGCTTCGGCGTCCGCTCGGACGAGGAGGAGGACCAGGCCGCGGCCCGCGCCGCCCGCCTCGTCTCGGAGGCCTTCTCCAACGGCACCAACGCCCCGTACATGGGCATCCGCATGAAGTGCATGGAGTCCAACGTCCGCGACCGCGGCATCCGCACCACGGACATCTTCCTCTCCGGCCTCCTGGAGCACGGCGGCCTGCCCGAGGGCCTCGTCCTGACCCTGCCCAAGGTCACCTACGCCGAGCAGGTCAGCGCCTTCGTCAAGCTGCTGGAGGCCTTCGAGACCGCCCGCGGCCTGCGCCCGGGCCGGATCGGCTTCGAGATCCAGATCGAGACCAGCCAGTCCATCCTGGCCTCGGACGGCACCGCCACCGTGGCCCGGATGATCGAGGCCTCCAAGGGCCGCGCCACCGGCCTGCACTACGGCACCTTCGACTACAGCGCCTGCGTCGGCGTCTCCGCCGCCTACCAGGCCAGCGACCACCCCGCCGCCGACCACGCGAAGGCGATCATGCAGGTGGCCGCCGCCGGCACCGGCGTACGCGTCTCCGACGGCTCGACGAACGTCAAGCCCGTCGGCACCACCGAGCAGGTCCACGAGGGCTGGAAGCTCCACTACGGCCTGACCCGCCGCGCCCTGGCCCGCGCCTACTACCAGGGCTGGGACATGCACCCGGCGCACCTGCCGACCCGCTACGCGGCCGTCTTCACCTTCTACCGCGAGGGCCTGGAGGCCGCCGCCGCGCGCCTGAAGGCGTACGTGGCGAAGATCGAGGGCGACGTGATGGACGAGCCCGCCACCGCCAAGGCCCTGGCCGGCTACCTGGTCCGCGGCCTGGACTGCGGGGCCGTCGGCGCCGAGGAGGTCACCGCCCTGACCGGCCTGACCCGCGCCGAACTGGACGCCTTCGCCATCCCGCGCCGCTCGGCCACCCTGACGGCCACCTCCTGACGCACCTGCCGCCGACGGCCCGCCCCCGGATCCCCGGAGGCGGGCCGTCGGCGTGCACGGGCCGGCGGTGCGGCGTCCCGCCGCGGTCGGCTCATCCGTCGGCCGGCGGGAGTTCGCCCGAGCCGCGGGGGATCAGGCGGGTCGGGAGGACGACGCGGGACGGGAGGAGGTCGGTGCCGGCGAGGCGCTGGAAGAGGCGGTCCGTGGCCACCCGGCCCAGGGCCGCCGGGTCCTGCGCGACCACCGTGACGCCGGGGCGCAGCAGGTCGGCCAGTTCGAAGTCGTCGAAGCCGACCAGGGCCACCGGCCGGGGCAGCGCCGCGAGGACCCGTACCGCGGTGACGGTGACCCGGTTGTTCCCGGCGAAGAGGGCGGTGACCGGCTCCGCACCCGTCAGCATCGCCCCGGCCGCCGCCGCGACCCGCTCCGGGTCCGTCGAGCCGAGCGAGACCCAGGACTCGGACACCGGCAGGCCCGCCCGGCCCATCGCCTCGCGGTAGCCGCGCAGGCGTTCCACGGCGGTGTGGATGCGGGGGTGGTCGCCGATGAACCCGATCCGCCGGTGACCGGCCGCGATCAGGTGGGCCACCCCGTCGCGGGCGCCGCCGAAGCTGTCCGACATCACCACGTCCGCCTCGATCCCGCCCGCCGGGCGGTCCACGAACACCGTGGCCACCCCGGCCCGGATCTCGGGCTCCAGGTAGCGGTGGTCGTCACCGGCCGGGATCACGATCAGGCCGTCGACCCGGCGGGCGCACAGCGCGAGCGCCAACTCCCGCTCCCGGTCCGGGTCCTCGGCGCTGGAACCGTTGATCAGCAGGGCGCCGTGGGTGCGCGCCACCTCCTCCACGGCCCGGTTCAGGGGCCCGTAGAAGGGGTCGGCGAGGTCCTCCAGGACCAGGCCGACGGTGGCGGTGCGGCCCTTGCGCAGGACGCGGGCGCTGTCGTTGCGCCGGAACCCCAGGGCCTCGATGGCCTCCTGGACCCGCCGCTCGGTGTCCGGGGTCACCCCCGGCTCGCCGTTGACGACCCGGGAGACCGTCTTCAGGCCGACCCCCGCCCTGGCCGCCACGTCCTTCATGGTCGGCCGGTTTCCGTAACGGGGCTCGGACGGACGGCGGTTCTGGGGCACGGCGGGGAAACCTCCTGGGGCGCGGCGGCGGGGTGCTCTGGCTCGAGGATATGCACTCGGCCGGAGAGCGGGTTTCCGTGGCAGGGTGGGGCGGGCAAGCCACTGGGGGCTTCGGAGGCGAGCCAATGGGAGAGGGGTAGACGTGATTGTCTGGATCAACGGCGCTTTCGGTGCCGGGAAGACCAGTACGGCCCGCGAACTGGCCGCGCTGCTGCCGGACACCACCCTGTACGACCCGGAGCTCATCGGGGACGTGCTGCGCCGCCTCCTGCCGGGCAAACGCCTCGCGGAGGTAGACGACTACCAGGACCTGCCGAGCTGGCGGCGGCTCGTCGTCGACGCGGCGGCCGCGGTGCTGGCCGAGGTGGGCGGGGTGCTGGTGGTCCCGATGACGCTGCTGCGGCAGGAGTACCGGGACGAGGTCTTCGGGGCGCTCGCCGCCCGCCGGATCCCCGTACGGCACGTGCTGCTCGCCCCTGCGGAAACGATCCTGCGCGAGCGCATAGCCGAACGCCGGGAAGCGGGCGCGCCGGAGGGCGTGGACGAACGGGTCCGGCAGTGGTCCTACGACCACATCCCCGCCTACCGGCAGGCGCTGGGGTGGCTGACCGCCGACGCGCACGTCATCGACAACGGCCGGCTGACCGCGGCGGAGACGGCGCGGCGCATCGCCGAGGCCGTGCGGACGGACACGGCCGCGGTCTGCGACATCGTGCAGACACCGGAGCCGACGCGGGAGACCGTGGCGGCGGGGGTGCTGCTCTTCGACGACCGGGACCGGGTGCTCCTGGTGGATCCGACGTACAAGCCGGGCTGGGAGTTCCCGGGCGGGGTCGTCGAGGCCGGCGAGGCGCCGGCGCGG
Organism: Streptomyces sp. NPDC089915; assembly: GCF_040684675.1. Classification (NCBI taxonomy): domain Bacteria; kingdom Bacillati; phylum Actinomycetota; class Actinomycetes; order Kitasatosporales; family Streptomycetaceae; genus Streptomyces; species Streptomyces sp. NPDC089915. Next base: position 23,164 of record NZ_JBFBGN010000061.1, read on the forward strand.
GCCGGCGTACGGGAGGTCGCGGAGGAACTCGACCTGACCCTCGACCGGGTGCCCGGGCTGCTGGTGGTCGACTGGGAGCCGCCCCGGTCCCCGGCCTACGGGGGCCTGCGGCTGCTGTTCGACGGCGGCCGGCTGTCGGAGCCGCAGGCCGCGCGGCTGCGGCTGCCGGGGCCGGAGCTGAGGGCCTGGCGGTTCGTCACGGAGGAGGAGGCCGCGCAGATGCTGCCGCCGCAGCGGTACGAACGGCTGCGGTGGGCCCTGCGGGCGCGGGAGCGGGGCCTGCCGCTGTACCTGGAGGCGGGCCGGCCCACGCCGTAGCCCTGCCGGGCGGGGGCGGGGCGCCGCCGCGCGGAGCCGTCCGGCCGGGCAGTGCCGTAGCCCGCCGGCCGGGGCCGGGATGCCGCGGGGCGGAGCCGTCTCCCCGCCCCGCCCTTCGCCCGTTCCCCGGGGCCGCCCCAGGACCCCCGCGCCTCAATCGCCGGCGGGGCTTCCTCTTGGCCAGGTCACGCCCCCGCGCCGGCCGCCGCTTCGCGCAGGGCCCGGGCGGTGTCCTCCGTGCGCGGGTCGCCGTGGCCGAAGCAGGCCACCGCCGGGGCCAGGGCGGCCAGGCGGTGGAAGGAGGCGACGGCCTGGGCGCGGTCGGTGTTGAACACGCCCGGCATCACCTCGCCCACCCCCGCCACGCAGTCCCCGGTGAACAGCACGCCGTGCTCCGGCAGGTGGACGCCGATGCTGCCCGGGGTGTGCCCGGGGGAGTGGACGACCACCGCGCCGCCGCCGAAGGGCAGCACCTCGCCGTCCTCCAGCTCCCGGTCGACCGGTGTCGGCGGGGCCTCGGGCACCGTCAGGCCGTGCGCGTAGAGCGGGATCTCCCAGTCCAGCAGCACCGGCTCGGGCACCGGCCGCTCACCCCGCACCACGGGCGCGTCCAGCCGGTGCGCCAGCGCCTCCGCGCCCAGCCGGGCGGCCAGTTCACCGGCCGACCCGACGTGGTCGCGGTGGCAGTGCGTCAGGACGATCCGCTCCAGCCGCTCCGGCGCGAGGCCGAGGGAGCGCATCGCCCCCTCGATCGCGTCGGCGGCGCCGGCCGGCCCGGAGTCGACCAGGGTCAGGGCCTCCCCGGACCGGTCCTGCCAGAGATAGGCCTGACCGATGGGGAAGCGCAGCATGTGCAGCCGGTTCGGGAGTACTTCGACGAGATCCATACGGCGAACGTAGGCGGGCGGGTCCGGCCCGCGCCCGTGAGTTCACCGGGAGCGCAGTACGCCCAGGGCGCACTGCGCCCTGGGCGTACTCGGGTCCGGCGCGGCGGGCGTCAGACGCGCTTGGACTCCGCGTAGTTCACCAGGAAGAGGGCCTCGGCCACCGACAGCCGCTCCAGCTCCTCCGGGGACACGCTCTCGTTCACCGCGTGGATCTGCGCCTCCGGCTCGCTCAGGCCGATCAGCAGCATCTCCGCACGCGGGTAGAGCGAGGTCAGCGTGTTGCACAGCGGGATCGACCCGCCCATTCCGCTGATCTGCATCTCCTGGCCGTCGTACGCCTCGCGCAGGGCGTCGGCCATCGACGCGTACGCCGGGCTGGTCGTGTCGGCCTGGAAGGGCTGGCCCTGGCCCACGACCTCCAGCTCCAGCTTCGCCCCCCACGGGGTGTGCGCGACGAGGTGCGCCTCCAGCAGCTTGATGGCCTCGGCGGTGTCCACGCCCGGCGGCACGCGCAGGCTGATCAGCGCGCCGGCGCTCGCGTGGACCGAGGGGGTCGCGCCGACCACCGGCGGGCAGTCGATGCCGAGCACCGTGACGGCCGGACGGGCCCACAGCCGGTCCGCGATGGTGCCCTCACCGATCAGCTCGACCCCGTCCAGCACCTTCGCGTCGGCGCGGAAGTCCGCCTCGGGGTACTGCAGGCCCTCCCACACCGCGTCGGAGGCCAGCCCGTCGACCGTGGTCGAACCGTCGGCCGAGCGCAGCGAGTCCAGCAGGCGGATCAGCGCGGCCAGCGCGTCGGGGGCGACGCCGCCGAACATGCCGGAGTGCAGGTTGCCGCCCAGCGTGTCGATCTTGACCTTGATCAGGGTCATGCCGCGCAGGGTCGCCGTCACCGTCGGCAGGCCGAGGCGGAAGTTGCCCGCGTCGCCGATCACGATGGTGTCGGCGGTCAGCAGCTCGGGGTTCGCCTCGGCGTACTGCTGGAGGCCGCCGGTGCCCTGCTCCTCGGAGCCCTCCACGATCACCTTCACGGACACCGGCACGCCGCCGTTGGCCTTCAGCGCGCGCAGCGCCAGCAGGTGCATGATGAACCCGCCCTTGCAGTCGGCCGCGCCGCGCCCGTACCAGCGGCCGTCGCGCTCGGTCAGCTCGAAGGCCGGGGAGATCCAGGCGGCGTCGTCCAGCGGCGGCTGCACGTCGTAGTGCGCGTACAGCAGGACGGTCGGGGCGCCCTCGGGGCCGGGCAGGAAGCCGTACACCGACTGGGTGCCGTCGGGGGTGTCGAGCAGGGCCACGTCCTGGAAGCCCTCGGCGCGCAGGGCGTCGGCGACCCAGTTCGCGGCGCCCTCGCTCTCGCTCTTGGGGAACTGGGCCCAGTCCGCGACCGACTGGAAGGCCACCAGCTCGGTCAGCTCCGCCTTGGCGCGGGGCATCAGCGAGGCGACGGTCTCGGCGATCGGATTCTGCGACATGGGCACGCTCCTCTTGGGTGCGACGTTGTGCGGTGTGTACGCCGGGGTACGGCGAGGTCCGCTCGATCCTCGCACAGAGGGGCGAGCGGGATGCGCGCCGTAGGATCTTCACGGCATCGGAGCAACGTGTGATCAGGAGCAGCAGCACATCGTGACCAGCGACGACAGCATTGACGGCGGATCCGGCGCGGCGGCGGAGCGGGCGGCCGGGGACGGGGCGGAGGCCCTGGACCGGGCCGGGGAGCAGGCCGGCGAGCGGGCCGGGGAAGAGGTTCGGGAGGCGGGCGACGCGGTGGCCGGGGACGTGCGCGGCGGTGACGCGGAGGAGGCCGGCGGTACCGGCGAGGTGTGGGACGTCGTCGTGGTCGGCGCCGGACCCGCGGGGGCGATGGCCGCGTACGCGGCGGCGACCGCGGGGCGGCGCGTCCTGCTGCTGGAGAAGGCCGAACTGCCCCGGTACAAGACCTGCGGCGGCGGCATCATCGGCCCCTCGCGCGACGCCCTCCCGCCGGGCTTCGTGCTGCCGTTCAAGGACCGGATCAACGCGGTGACCTTCTCCCTCGACGGGAAGCTGGCCCGCACCCGGCGCTCGAAGCGCATGCTGTTCGGGCTCATCAACCGGCCCGAGTTCGACGCGGCCCTGGTCGCGGAGGCCGAGAAGGCCGGCGCGACCCTGCGTACGGGTACGGCCGTCAACCGGGTCGAGCAGCACGGGGCCTCCGTCCCCGACCGGCGCACGGTCGCCGTCGTGCTCGCGGACGGGGAGACCGTACTGGCGCGCGCCGTGGTCGGCGCGGACGGCAGCGCGAGCCGGATCGGCGCCCACGTCGGGGTGGAGATGGACCAGGTCGACCTCGGCCTGGAGGCGGAGATCCCGGTCCCGGCGACGGTCGCCGAGGACTGGAAGGGCCGGGTCCTCATCGACTGGGGCCCGCTGCCGGGCAGTTACGGGTGGGTCTTCCCCAAGGGGGACACGCTCACCGTCGGGGTCATCTCCGCGAAGGGCGAGGGCGCCGCGACCAAGCGGTACCTGGACGACTTCATCGCCCGGCTGGGGCTGGCCGGCTTCGAGCCGTCCGTCTCCTCCGGGCACCTGACCCGCTGCCGCACGCCCGGGTCGCCGCTGTCGCGCGGACGGGTGCTGGTGGCGGGCGACGCGGCCGGGCTGCTGGAGCCGTGGACACGTGAGGGGATCTCCTTCGCGCTGCGTTCGGGGCGGCTGGCGGGGGAGTGGGCGGCGAAGATCGCCGAGGCCCAGGACGCGGTGGACGCGCGGCGCCAGGCGCTGAACTACGCCTTCGCGGTCAAGGCCGGGCTGGGCGTGGAGATGAGCGTCGGCAAGCGGATGCTGACCGTCTTCGAGTCCCGTCCGGGGCTCATGCACGTCGCACTGACGGGGCTGCGGCCCGCGTGGAACGCCTTCGCGGGGATCACGCGGGGGTCGATGACGCTGGCCGACATGGTCCGTACGCACCCCATGGCGCGCAAGGCGCTGCACCTGGTGGACGCCCGTCTGGCGCGGAGCGGCCGGAGCTGAGGCGAGGCGCGGGGCGCCGGCCGGCGGGGGTCTGCCGCCGGGGGTCTGCCGACGGGGTCAGCCGGTCACCGCGATGCGGAAGACCGGGTGGTCCCCGGCGGCGGCCCGCAGCTCGGCGTCCGTGGACTTCGCCGTGACGCCGTTGAAGAACCGGTTCACCTCCCAGCCCCACTTCTCCAGGTAGGCGCGCAGCACGGCCGCCTTCTCCGCCGGGTCGGTGAGCTCCGTGACCGTGAAGGCGCGGACCCTGCGGCCCACGCGGAGCTCGCCCCCGCCCGCCGCGCGCATGTTGCGGACCCACTGGGAGTGGCCGCGGGCCGACACCAGGTACTGGGCGCCCTCGTAGGTGTGCGGGTTGACCGGGATGCGCTGCATCTTGCCGGACGTACGGCCGCGCACCGACAGCTCGGCGGTGCCGGCGAGGCTGATGCCGAGGCGGGCGAGCTTCCCGAAGAGGGAGTTGAACCGGGTCTCGAGCGGACCGGCCTTGACGTAGTGCGGGGTGGACGCGTTCACGGTGGCCTCCGGGGCGGTGTCGGGTTGTTGAACCGGGTTTCCGAGAGCACTGCTCTCGCTTGAGAACAGTGTGCACGGATCGGTGCGCCAAAACAAGAGCAGTGCTCTCTGAAATGAGCGCTGCTCCGTTTTTTGTGCACTGCTCCACATGTATGCCACACTGATCCGCATGAGCACCGTGCGAGGGGCCAGGGAACGGGCCCGTATCGAGGTCACCGCCGCCATCAAGGACGAGGCGCGCCGCAGGCTCGCGGAGGAGGGCGCGGCCAAACTCTCGCTGCGCGCCGTCGCCCGCGAGCTCGGCATGGTCTCCTCGGCCCTCTACCGCTACTTCCCGAGCCGCGACGACCTGCTCACCGCGCTGATCATCGACGCGTACGACAGCGTGGGCGCGGCCGCCGAGGCGGCCGGGGCCGCCGCCCTCGCCGCCGGAGAACCGCCCCGCGCCCGCTGGGCCGCGGTCTGCGGGGCGTTCCGCGCCTGGGCGCTCGCGCACCCGCACGAGTACGCCCTCATCTACGGTTCCCCCGTCCCCGGTTACAGCGCGCCCCAGGACACCATCGGCCCCGCCTCCCGCGTCGCCAACGTCCTGATCGGCGTCGTCCGCTCCGCGCACGAGGGCCGCGGGCTCGCCCTGCCGCCCCTGCCCGCCGAACTGCGCGCCGAGGCCGAGCGGATGACGGCCGACTTCGCGCTGGAGCTGCCCCCGGAGGTCACCGCCGCCCTCGTCGCCGCCTGGGCGCAGGTCGTCGGCCTCGTGTCCTTCGAGCTGTTCGGCCAGTTCAACCGGGTCGTCGAGGACCGCGACGCCTTCTTCGCGCACTCCGCCGGCCAGCTGGCGCACGCGGTGGGCCTGCCGGTGCTCTGACGGCGGTGCCCGCGGGCGTTCCGGAGGGCGGTCCGGCGTGCGTTCCCGCGGGCGGTCCGTCGAGCGTCCCGGTGACCGCTGGGCGGGGATTCACGGGATGAGGTGACGAATCGTTTGTCTGTTCCTCATACCGATCTCGGCGGTTCGGCCCTGCGCCACGGACGGCGCCCCTACTGTTCCTCGGGTCGCCCGCCCCAGCCGCCCCCGCCTCGCCGGAGGAACAGTCATGGCCGCCCTGGCCCCCGCCCGTGCTCTGAGGGCCCTCTACGCCGTCCTGCTCACCGCGCTGCTCGCGGCGCCCGCGCCGGCCCTGACCGCGTCGGCGGAGTCCCCGCCCTCCATACCGCCCGCCGGATCGCCCGCGAGACCGCCCTCCGGACCGTCGTCCGGCACCGGCACCGGCCCGGCCGCCCCCGTCGCGGCCCGTACCCCGCGCGCCCCCGGGGTGCGCGGGCTGGAGATCGCCGTCCCCGCCTACGTGTGGGCCGACGACCCCGCGCTGGCCGAGCTCACCGCCACCGGCCCCGCCGCCTCCGTCGTCGTCCTCAACCCCGGCAACGGAGACGCCCCGTTCGACGCCTCCTGGCGGGCCCGCGCGGACGCCCTGCGCACCGGCACCACCGCCACGGGCGAGCACACCAAGGTCCTCGGCTACGTCCACACCGACCACGGCCGACGCGACCCCGCCGCCGTCCGGGCCTCGGTGGACAACTACCTCAGGACCCCCGACGGCGCGCTCCACGTCGACGGGGTCTTCTTCGACGTCGTCAGCCGCGACTGCGGCCCCGGCAACGCCACCCGCGACCACTACGCCGCCCTGCGCCGCTACGTCCAGGACACCATGCACGCCGTGGACCCCGGGGTCCCCGACCTCGTCGTCGACAACCCCGGCACGGCGACCGCCGACTGCTACCTCGAACCCGGGCACCGCACCGCCGACGTCTTCGTCACCTATGAGGGCAGCTACGCGGCGTACACCTCGGGCGGCTGGTCCGGCGGGAACGTCTTCGACGCCGCCGGCGGCTACCGCCCGGGCACCGAACTCGACCCGAGCGGCACGGCGTTCTGGCACCTCGTCCACGACGTCCCGGACGCCGCCGCCATGCGCACCACCCTCGCCGCCGCCTTCGCGCGCGGCGCCGGCTACGCCTACGCCACGAGCGCGGCCATGCCCAACCCCTGGGACACGGCCCCCGCGTGGGGCTTCGGCCCCGAGACCGATTACGCGGCCGGCCTCGGCTAGTCCCGGATCCCCCGGAGCCGGCCCGCTCCCGCCGGAAGCCCCCCGGCCCCGCGTCAGATGCGCGCCGTCTCCCGCCACAGCCGGGCCAGCTCCGCGTCGCCGGTCACGCCCGGGCCCGTCAGCGGGACGCGGTTCCACAGGGCCGCGTACAGCCACGAGGCCTCGCCGGTCAGCTCGCAGTCCGCCGGGTCGCCCGTGTCCCCGCGCACCGTCCGCGCCGGCTCCTTCGACAGGTGCACCGTCCACACCGCGCCGGTGTCCGCCGCCCGGACCCGCACCAGCTTCGGCTCCTCGGTCCGCACCCGGCTGCGCGGCCGGGCGTGGAAGCCGGTCAGCAGCTCGTCCACCCCGTCCTCCGCGAACTCCGGCGTCACCGCCGAGAAGGCGACGCCCCGGGCCGACTGCGCGTCGAAGCGGTGCACGGTCGTCTCGTGCGCCTGCCGCCGGGCCCAGAACGCCAGCGGTGAAGGCGGCGCCGTCGGCAGGAACGTCCAGCAGAGCAGATCCTCCGGAGCCTCCGCCAGCGCCCGCACCAGCTCCGCGTGCCCCTCCCGGAACCAGGCCAGGAGCTCGGCCCCCGCCGGCTCGGGCGGCTCCGGGAACGGCACCGGCTCCACCAGGCCGTCCCGCACGAACCCCGCCGCCCAGCGGTGCACGGCCCCCGTGTGCCGCAGCAGATCGGTCACCCGCCACTCGGGACAGGTGGGCACCAGGGCGTCGACGCCCGCCCGTTCGGCCTCGTCGGCCAGCAGCCCGCCTTCCCGCGCGAGCGTCTCCACATACTCGGTGATCTTCATGCCCCGAGTCTGCCAGCAGCCCCTGACAATGGAGGGGTGGACGGTGAACTCTTCCCGCGCGAGCGGACCGAGGTCGCACCCGGCGCCGTGCACCTGCCCGACTGGCTCGGCCCCCGGCGCCAGCGCGAGCTCCTCGACGCCTGCCGCGCCTGGGCGCGGCCCCCCGCCGGACTGCGCACCGTACGCACCCCAGGCGGCGGGACGATGACCGCCCGGCAGGTCTGCCTCGGGCTGCACTGGTACCCGTACGGATACGCGCCCACCGCCGTCGACGGGGACGGCGCCCCGGTCAAGCCGATGCCCGCCTGGCTCGCCGAGCTGGGACGGCGGGCCGTCACCGAGGCCTACGGGACGCCCCCGCCCTCCGCCGACGCGTACGACATCGCCCTGGTCAACTTCTACGCCGGCGACTCCCGCATGGGCATGCACCGCGACGCCGAGGAGCGCTCGCCCGCCCCCGTCGTCTCGCTCAGCCTCGGCGACTCCTGCCTCTTCCGCTTCGGCAACACCGCCTCGCGCGGCCGCCCGTACCGGGACGTGGAACTGCGCAGCGGGGACCTGTTCGTCTTCGGCGGGCCGAGCCGGCTCGCCTACCACGGGGTGCCCCGCGTCCTGCCCGGCACCGCCCCGCCCGGGCTCGGGCTGACCGGGCGGCTCAACGTCACCCTGCGGGTCGCCGGCCTCGGTCCTCCGTAGCCGCTGCCACCCGGACCTCCCGATCATGCGAGGATCGCTGCATGAACGGCAACGGCGCCCCGCCGGGGGTGGGGGACGAGACCACGGCGTCGGCGGCTCCCGGGGCCTCCCGGTCTTCCACGGCCTCCCCGGATCCCACGGCTCCCTCGGCCTCCGCGGCTCCCTCGGCCTCCACGGCCTCCACCAAGAGCAAGCTGGAGCGGGGCCGCAGCGCCCTGGGCCCCGCACTGGAGCTCGTCCACACCGGCCGGGCCCCCACGCGCGCGGTCCTGACGGCCGAGCTGGGCGTCACCCGGGCCACCGCCGGGGCCGTGGCCGCCGAGCTGGAGGCCCTCGGCCTGATCCGCGTCGACTCCCGCCCGGGCGGCGCCGGCGGCACCCAGGGCCGCCCCTCGCACCGGCTCGCCGTCGAGGAGAACGGTCCCGTCGCGCTCGCCGCGCAGGTGCACTCGGACGGGTTCCGGGCCGCGCTGGTCGGCCTCGGCGGCCGGATCGTGGCCACCGCCCCCGGCAAGGTCACCGTCTCCGCCGACCCGGCCCAGGTGCTCGGCGCCGTCGTCGGCGCCGGAGCGCAACTGCTCGCCGAGACGGGGCGGCGCTGCATCGGCGCGGGCCTCGCGGTGCCGTCGGCGGTCGCCGAGCCCGACGGCACGGCCCTCAACCCGCTGCACCTGGCCTGGCCGGCCGGCGCTCCCGTGCGCGCCATCTTCGCCGAGTGCGTGAAGGCGGCCGGGATCGACGGACCGGCCCTGACCGGCAACGACGTCAACCTCGCGGCGCTCGCCGAGCACCGCCACGGCGCCGGCCGCAGCGCCCAGCACCTGCTGTGCGTGGCCACCGGCCACCGCGGGGTCGGCGGCGCGCTCGTGCTGGACGGGCGGCTGCACAGCGGCAGCTCCGGCCTGGCCCTGGAGGTCGGCCACCTCACGGTCAACCCCGAGGGACGCCCCTGCCACTGCGGCAGCCGGGGCTGCCTGGACGTGGAGGCCGACCCGCTGGCCTTCCTCACCGCCGCGGGCCGTACGCCCGGCCCCGAGGTCTCCCTGCTCCAGCAGGCCCGCGACCTGCTGCGCGCCGAGTACGCGCAGCCGTCGGTGCGGACGGCGGCCGAGGAGCTCATCGACCGGCTCGGGCTGGGTCTGGCGGGCCTGGTCAACATCCTGAACCCGGACCGGATCATCCTCGGCGGGCTGCACCGCGAGCTGCTGTACGCGGACCCGGAGCGGCTGCGCGCGGTGGTCGCGGACCGCAGCCTGTGGGGGCGCAGCGGGGGCGTCCCGATCCTGCCGTGCACCCTCGACCACAACAGCCTCGTCGGCGCGGCCGAGCTGGCCTGGCAGCCGGTCCTGGACGACCCGCTGGGGACCCTGGGCGCGCCGGCCTAGCGGTCCGGCTCCGGGGCGCGGGTTGGCCGGGGGTGCGTCACCCGGGCCCGGTACCGGCCGGGACCGGCGCCGGCGGGCCGGTCGGGACGGCCCGCGCGTCCACGGCGCCGATGACCGCCCGCGCGGGCTCCCGTACGGTCTTCTTCGCGCCGATACGGACCGTGTGCGGCGGCGCCGCCGGGGCGGGGGCGGCCCGCAGGGAGAACCAGACCACCTTGCCCGGCCCGTCCGCCCGGTGGCGGGCCCCCCACGCCTCGCTGACCGCCGCCACGAGCGCGAGCCCGCGACCGCAGGTCTCCAGGCCACCGGCCTCGCGCAGCACGGGCAGCCGCGGATCGCTGTCGTGGACGGAGACGGTGAGCCGCCCGAGGCGGAGTTCGATCTCGACGACGCAGACCTTGTCCGGCTGCGCGTGGCGGTGGACGTTGCTGAGCAGCTCCGTCACGCCGAGCGCAGCCCGGTCTATGAGCGGATCGAGCCGCCAGTGGCGCAGCTGTGCCGAGACGATCCTGCGGACCTGGCCGATACGCGCGGGCAGGGCCTGCAGTTCCACGACGCAGTGCCTGCGGGAATGTGTGATCACGGCTGCGACTCCCCGACATCAGTGTTACGGGTGCTGCACCCTCGGTGACGCAATCTCAAGGGTCACCCACCGTCGCGCCGCTTGCAACCGAACGCGACCGAAAGCGATCCGCATAGAAACCCAAAGTGACCGTTTGTGCAGGTGAGGGGGGTACATTTCGAAAGGAGGGGGCCCTGGAACCGACAAAGGAGCAAGGCGCATGAGCACCACCGGCACCACCGGTACGACGGCCTCGAACACGGCCGCGAGCCCGGCCGGACGCGCGGCCGCGAGCACGGTGACGACCACCGTCGACATCGACCGCAGCGACGCCGAATACCGCGCCTGGCTCAAGGAGGCCGTGCGCAAGGTCCAGGCGGACGCCAACCGCAGCGCCGACACCCACCTGCTGCGCTTCCCGCTGCCCGAGGCCTGGGGCATCGACCTCTACCTCAAGGACGAGTCCACGCACCCGACGGGCTCCCTGAAGCACCGCCTGGCCCGCTCGCTGTTCCTGTACGCCCTGTGCAACGGCTGGATCCGCCCCGGCCGCCCGGTCATCGAGGCCTCCAGCGGCTCCACCGCCGTCTCCGAGGCCTACTTCGCCAAGCTGATCGGCGTCCCCTTCATCGCCGTCATGCCGCGCACCACCAGCCCGGAGAAGTGCCGGCTCATCGAATTCCACGGCGGCGAATGCCACTTCGTCGACGACTCGATGAAGATGTACGAGGAGTCCGCCGACCTCGCCGCCCGCACCGGCGGCCACTACATGGACCAGTTCACGTACGCGGAGCGGGCCACCGACTGGCGCGGCAACAACAACATCGCCGAGTCCATGTACCAGCAGCTGCGCCTGGAGCGCTACCCCGAGCCGGCCTGGATCGTGGCGACCGCCGGCACCGGCGGCACCTCCGCGACCATCGCCCGCTACGTCCACTACATGCAGCACGACACCCGCATCTGCGTCCCGGACCCGGAGAACTCCTGCTTCTTCGACGGCTGGACGCACCACGACCCGCACGCGAGCAGCGACTGCGGCTCCCGCATCGAGGGCATCGGCCGGCCCCGCATGGAGCCGAGCTTCGTGCCCGGTGCCATCGACCGCATGATGAAGGTCCCGGACGCGGCGAGCGTCGCCGCCTGCCGTGCCCTCGAACAGGCCATAGGGCGCAAGGCCGGCGGCTCCACGGGCACCGGGCTGTGGAGCGCCCTGAAGATCGTCTCCGAGATGGTGGCCGAGGGCCGGACGGGCAGCGTCGTGACCCTGCTGTGCGACCCGGGCGACCGCTACCTCGACAAGTACTACTCGGACGAGTGGCTGGCGGCGCAGGGGCTCGACATCGAGCCGTACGCGAAGACGATCGCGGCCCTCCTGGAGACCGGGGAGTGGCGCGAGCCCCAGGCCTGAGGCCCGCGCGGGCCGCCGGCCGCCCCGGCCGTCCTCACACCCGCCCGGGGGCCGCGGCGAGCCGGGCGTCGAGGGCGCGCACCGCCGTGCGGAACGACAGGCCGAGGCCCGGGCGGGCGGCGGCCAGCGCCAGACGGAGGGGGGCCGGGCCGTCGGCCGCGAAGGTCCAGCGGACGACGGTCCCGGGGGAGTGCGGACCGGGGGCCGGGACCAGCCGCCACTCCTCCAACAGGGCGCGCAGGCCGGGTGCGTTGGTCGAGTCGACGCGGTACGCGTAGCGCCGCGAGGCCTCCGCGGCCATCACGGTCTCCTGGAAGCGGACCCCGCCCCGCAGCCTGACCTCCCGCCCGCCGCCGCCCCCGGTGGGGCGGGCCAGCGACACCGCCCCGAACCACGCCGGCCAGCCCGTCACGTCCTCCGCGAGCGCCCGGTACAGGGCCTCGGGCGGGGAGGCCGCCCTGGCCGTGAAGACCAGGCGGGTCGGCGCCTGCTCCAGGAAGTCCAGCCCCACGGGGCGGAGTCGGCGGGTCATGGCGTTTACCCCCTGCGGTGCGGCGACGGTCGGCCCGGCCCGCCACGATAGCTGGCCGCTCGTCAGATGTCCTGAGCGGCCCGGGTGTTGCCGCGCCGGCCGGAGCGGGGCGGGCCGGCCCGTCAGGGCTTCACGCGAACGGGGCCTGGGCAGCGCCGCCCCGGCGCGGGATCCTGGGAACGGCCCGACCCGGCGCGGGATCCCGGGGACGGCCCGGCCCCGCCGCCGGATTCCGGGGACGGTTCGAGCCCGCCGCCGGATTCCGGGGACGGTTCGGCCCCGCCGCCCGCGCTTGCCCGATCCGCCACCCGCCCCGGGGAGGCCCCCGATGCCGCAGCCCGCCGCCGACCCCGGCCCCGTCCCGCCGGCGCCGCCGCTCGCCCTCGAACTGTTCGTGCACGGGGTCGCCGGAGCGGCCCCCGGCGAACTGCTCCGCGATCCGCACCCCGTCCGGGTGACGGGCGACTCCACCGCCGCCGTGTTCCGCCGAGCCGAGGACGCCGACGCCGAGGCCCACCCCGAGCGCTACGCCGGGCGGCCCGTCCCCGAGGCCTACTGCTGGTCCCGGCTCACCTCCGGCAACGGGGCCCGGGCGCTGTGGCTGCTGCTCCTGCCGTTCATGATCGCCAACCTCGCCCACTGGGCCCGTCCCGCCGCCGCCCCCGCCGGGCCGCCGCCCCGCGCCGTGCGCGCGTACGGCCTCCTGGTGCGGCTCCTCGCCCTCAGCCTCACCGTCCTGCTGGTGGCGGCCGCCTGCGAGGTGGCCCTCGACCTCCTCGCCTGGCAGTGCGCCGGCACCCCCGCCTGCACCGGCGGCCGCTCCTGGACCGGCTTCCTGCGGCCCGGCGGCTGGTGGGCCCAGCCGGGCCGGCGCCTCGCCCTCGGCGCCCTCGTCCCGGCCGCGCTCACCGGCCTCCTGTGGTTCCTGTCGGCCCGCACCTGGAGCGCCTACGAGTCCCAGCCACCCCCCACCGCCGACGGGCCCGGCGGCCCCGCTGCGCCCGACGGCCCCGGCGGGCACGTCGACGCCCCGCTCGGTCGGCCCGGGTTCTGGTACGGGCGGCGGATAGTGGCGCGGCTGCGGGCCGCGCACACGGCCGCCGGGCTGCTCACGGTGGCCATCGCCGTCGCGGCTCCCGCCCTGCGGGAGGACCTCGCCCCCGGCGGCGCCGGCCCCGGGCTCGTCGCCGCCGGCCGGGCGGTGGGGGCGCTGCTCGCGGCCGGGGCCCTCACCGTGCTGTGGGTCGTGTGCCGGCGCGGCCGCAGCGAGGCCCGCCCCGACCACCGGCTCGACCGGGCCGCCGTCACCCTGCTGCCCGCCGGCGCCCTCGTGCTGCTGGCCGCCGTGCTCCTCTACGCCGGCTGGTCCCGCCCCGGCTGGGTCTCGGCGGGCCGGCTCCCGGGCGACTTCGCGTTCGGGGCGCTGATGCCGGCCCAGGGCGGCTGCGTCCTGGCCCTCGCCCTCGTCGCCCGCCGCCTCCACCGCCGGACCCCCACCCCGGGAGCCGTCCTCGGCGGGCTCGGCGGGCCGGCCGCCGGACTGCTCGGCTGCGCCCTCGGCGGGGTCATGTCCGGCGGCGTCGCCCAGCGCGCGGCCGACTGGCTCGACGGCGCCGCCGCCCCCGGCACACCCGGATCCCCGCTCCCCGGGCCGCCCGTCCTGCTGTCCTGGCAGGCCGCCGTCCTGCCGCCGCTGCTGCTCGCCCTGGCCCTGGTCGCCGCCGTGGCCGCCGTCCGGGCCGCCGCCACGAGGCGCCGGACGGCCGCCGCCGTCGCCGCCGAGTACCCCGGCGCCGTCCCCGACCCCGACCGCAGCCGGCGCATCGCCGGGGCGCGGGCGGCGGCCTCGTTGACCGACACCGCCCCCTGGTTCGTCGGCGCCGTCTGCGGGGTCACCCTGCTGCTCGGCGCGGGAGCCCTCGCCGGGGCCTGGGCCGGCGGGGAGGTCCCGGCCGAGGCCGCCCGGGGCGCCCACCCGCTGGTGGCGGCCGCCGCGCGCGCCGCGCAGGACAGCGGATCCTGGCTGATCGGCTTCGGGATGGCGGCCTTCGTCGCCCTGGGCCGCCGCGCCTACCGAGACCCGGCCTCCCGCCGCACCATCGGCATCCTGTGGGACGTCGGCACCTTCTGGCCGCGCGCCGCCCACCCGTTCGCACCGCCCTGCTACGCCGAGCGGGCCGTGCCCGACCTGACCTGGCGGATGACCGGCTGGACCGCCCGCACCGGCGGCCGGCTCGTCATCTCCGGACACTCGCAGGGCAGCGTGCTCGCGGCCGCCGCCGTCTGGCAGCTGCCGCCCGGCACCCGCAGCCGCGTCGGCCTCCTCACGTACGGGTCACCGCTGGCCCGCCTCTACGGCCGCTGGTTCCCCGCCTACTTCGGCCCCGGCCCGCTCGCCGCCCTGCACCGCGACCTCGACTGCTGGCGCAACCTGTGGCGGGCCACCGACCCCATCGGCGGCCCGATCGGCGGGCCCGTCACGGCCGGCGCCGGCCCGGCCGGACCCGTGGACCGGGGCCCCCTGCCCGACCCCGTCGCCTACGGGCGCGACGCCCTGCACCCGCTCCCCGCGCCCATCCTCCGGCACACCGACTACCAGGCCGACCCGGCCTTCACCGCCGAACGCGACGCGCTCCTCGAACGCCTCGCCGCCGCAGGCCATGCCGCCGCCGGACCCCCCGCCGCCGGACCCGCCGTCGCAGGACCGGCCGCCGCGGGGGACGGCGTACGCGAGGACGCCGGACTGCCCGCCCAGCGGATCAGCAAGCCGCGGGGAGCGCCGGCAGATCCGCCGGGAACAGCAGGGTGAGCTCGTCCGTCCCCGCCTCGGCCAGCTGCGCCACCCGGCCGGCGTGCCGCTCCACCATCGACTCGAACGTCTGGCGGGCGGTCCGCCCGTTGCCGAAGGCCGGGCCCTTGGGCAGCTCGGTGAAGTACTCCAGCAGCGCCCCGGCGGTCCCCTCGCCCAGCCGGTACTCGTGCTCCTCCGCCTGCTGCTCCACGATCCGCAGCAGCTCCTGCGGCCCGTAGTCGCCGAAGGTGATGGTCCGCGAGAACCGCGACGCCACCCCCGGGTTGACCGTCAGGAACCGCTCCATCTCCTCCGTGTACCCGGCGACGATCACCACCACCGCGTCCCGGTGGTCCTCCATCAGCTTCACCAGCGTGTCGATCGCCTCGCGCCCGAAGTCCCGGCCCGAGTCCTCCGGCGCCAGCGCGTACGCCTCGTCGATGAACAGCACCCCGCCGCGCGCCCGGTCGAAGGCCTCCTGGGTACGGATGGCCGTGGACCCGATGTGCTCGCCGACCAGGTCCACCCGCGACACCTCCACCAGGTGGCCGCGCTCCAGGACGCCCAGGGAGGCGAGGATCTCCCCGTACAGCCGGGCGACCGTGGTCTTGCCCGTGCCCGGGGAGCCCGTGAAGACCAGGTGCCGGCGCACCGAGGCGGCCTTGAGCCCCGCCTGCTGCCGCCTGCGCCCGACCTCGATCATGTCCGTCAGGGCCCGGACCTCGCGCTTGACGCTGTCCAGCCCCACCAGCGCGTCGAGCTGCCCGAGCACCTCGCCCGCGCCCCGGCCCGTCCCGGCCTCCGCCTCCCGCGCCCGGGGCTCCGGCACCGGGCCGGGCCCGGCCGCCGGCCGCTCCACGGGGACC